>JASBUY010000383.1 GCA_030147645.1 Aquabacter sp.
GTGCCCACCTCACGGCCCACGCACACCCCAACCAGCCCCGACACCCTCAAGGCCCGCATCAGAACGCTCGCGGCCGAGGAGGGCTTTGACGCCTTCGGCATCGCCGACCCCGACGCCATCCCCGAAGCCGCGCCGCGCCTCGCGCACTTCGTCGCGGAGGGGCGGCATGGGAGCATGGACTGGATGCGCGAGACGCTGGAGCGCCGCGCGGCGCCGCGTGTCCTGTGGCCGGACATGCGGTCCATCATCATGCTCGGCTACAATTACGGGCCGGACGAAGACCCCCGCGCCGTCCTCGCGCGGCGCTCGCGCGGCGCCATTTCGGTCTATGCGCGGGGCGAGGATTATCACGAGCTGATCAAGGCGAAGCTGAAGCGGATCGCCCGTGCCTTCCTGGCCGAGGCCGGAACGGGCGACGTGAAGGTCTTCGTCGATACCGCGCCGCTCATGGAAAAGCCTCTGGCGGCGGCCACCGGCCTCGGATGGCAGGGCAAGCACACCAATCTGGTGTCGCGGGCGCGCGGCTCCTGGCTGTTTCTCGGCGCCATCGCGACCACCTGGGCGCTGCCCTTCGATCCGCCCGCGAGCGACCATTGCGGCGCCTGCCGGGCGTGCCTCGACGCCTGTCCCACCGCCGCCTTTCCGGCGCCTTACCAGATCGATGCGCGGCGCTGCATCTCCTATCTCACCATCGAGCATCACGGCCCGATCCCGCGCGCGCTGCGCCCGCTCATGGGCAACCGCATCTATGGCTGCGACGATTGCCTCGCCGCCTGCCCCTGGAACAAGTTCGCTCAGCAGGGCCGCGACATGAAGCTCGCCGCCCGCGAAGAGAATCGCGCGCCGGCGCTCGCCGAGCTTGCACTGCTGGACGATGCCGCCTTCCGCGCGCGCTTTCCCAAGAGCCCCATCAAGCGGACCGGGCGCGCCCGCATGGTGCGCAATGTACTGATCGCCATGGGTAATTCCGCCGATCCCGGCCATATCCCCATGGCGCGCGCCCTGGCCGAGGATGGCGAGAGCGTGGTGCGCGGGGCGGCGGCCTGGGCCTTGGAGCGATTGATGGAACCGGGCGATTTCGCAGCTCTTGCTGCGCACATGCTGCGCAGCGAAACCGATCCCGACGTTCGTGCGGAATGGCGCGGCGAAGCGGCTGAGGGGGACCAATGACGACGCTACTGGCGGTCGGGCTCGGCTATTGCGGGCGCACCTGGATCGCGGCGGAGCCCACGCGCTTCTCACGCGTCATCGGCACCAGCCGCAGCGCGGAGGGCGTGGCGCACCTTGCCCAGTCCGCGCCGCGCGCCCAGGCCATCGCCTTCGACGGATCAGTTCTCCCGCAGGCTCTCAGCGACGCCATCGCACAGGCCGACATCCTGCTGCTCTCGGCGCCGCCCGGCGCGGCGGGCGATCCCCTTTTGGCGGTCGCACGCGCGGCGCTGCGGGAGAGCCCGCGCCTGCGGCACATCCTCTATCTCACGACGCTCGGCGTCTATGGCGACCATGGCGGGGCGTGGGTGGACGAGGAGAGCGTGCCCAATCCCGGCTCCGACCGGCTGAAGCGCCGGTTGGCGGCGGAGGCGGACTGGCAGGCGCTGGGCCGCGACAAGGGGATTCCCGTGGCCAGCCTGCGGCTCGCCGGCATTTACGGGCCGGGACGCAACGCGCTGCTGCAACTGAGCGCGGGCGAGGCCCGTCGCATCGACAAGCCGGGCCAGGTCTTCAACCGCATCCATGTGGAGGATATCGCCGCCACCTTGTCCGCCGTGGTGGACCACGGCTTTGACGGGGTGTTGAACGTCACCGACGACCTGCCGAGTGCGCCGGGCGAGCCGGTCGCCTATGCGGCCGACCTGCTGGGCCTGGAACCGCCGCCGCTCATCCCCTTCGCGGAGGCCGCGCGCAGCATGAGTCCTATGGCCCTCACCTTCTGGGCCGGCAACAAGAGGGTGCGCAACGACCGGCTGAAGGAATTGGGCGTGCGCCTGCGCTATCCCACCTATCGCGAGGGCCTTTCCGCCCTGTTCGCCGAGGGCGAAGGGACGGCGGCGGTCAAGCTGGAGGAAGCGGGGCGTCCAGCCACGCCTTGAAGGCGGAGAGTTCCGGCGGGCCGGCGCGGGTGACCGCCGCCGCGAGCGCGAGGCGGGCCACCGGGTCCGCCTCATGCTCCACCTGCCGTGCCAGGGCTGCCGTTCCCGCCAGTCCGAACTGGGCGAGCACGCCGGCAAAGGCATGGGCGGCGGCGGCCATCGGCTCGGGATCGCCCCGCGCCACCATGTCCTCCCATTCCATCAGCCGGCGGCGCGTATTGTCGATGAACCGCAAGGCGAGGCGGCGGAAGCCGTCTTCACCCACCGCCCGGCGCAGGGCGGAGACGCCGGCCAGATCGAGCCCGCTGCTGGTAACTTCGCCCGCCTCTGCCGTGGCCTGAAGGGGCGGAGCGACGGCCCGGGCCGCGCCCGCCTCCGGCTGCGTCATGGGCGGCAGGCCGCCGGCGCGCTGCGCCCAGGACTGGCCCTCCACCAGGATCAGCGTCCAGTCATCCTCCGGGTCCGGGCCGAGCCGCTCGGCGATCTGGCGCGAGACCCCCTCCACCACATTGGCCAGCGGTTGGCGCCCGCGCTCCAGAACCTCGCGCACCAGCCAGTCGGGGCAAGGCCCCCCGCTCGCCAGGGCGACGGGATCGAGCCCGTCGGTCGCCAGCAGCAGACGGTCGCCCCAGGTGAGGCGTAGCTGCACGCTCTCATAGCGCGCATCCTTGATCATGCCGAGGATCGGCCCCTCGGCCGCGACTGAGCGCACCCCCTCGCGCGAGAGGACCATGGGAAAGGGATGGCCGGCTGAGGCGATCTCGATGGCCCCGTCCTCCCACAGATCGATCACCAGAGCGGTAGCCATGGCGGCATCGAAGCCCGGCTCGGAGAAGATCAGGTTGGACCAGCGCGTGAGATACTGGCTGGGCGAGCATTGCGCGCCCACATCCAGGGCGCGGATCATGGCAGCCTGCGCCACCGCCCCCGCTTTGCCATTGATGCCGTGGCCCATCACGTCCGCCATGACGATCCGGTCGGCGCCCGGACGCGGCAGATGGACCACGAGGTCGCCACCGCCAATGTCGGCGGTGCCGGTCTGCAGGGCGAGATTGAAGGGGCCGAGCGCGTCGGGCAGCGCGGGGCGCACCAGATTGTCCAGCGCGGAGCCGAAATAGCGCAGCAGCCGCGCCCGCTGGCGGGTGGCGCGGATCAAGGCGAGCCCCACAGTCTCCAGCAGGGCTTGGGGCTGAACCGGCTTGGTGAGGAAGGTATCGACCCCGAGTTCCAGCGCGCGCACCCGCACGCTCGGATCGCCAGTGATCATGACGATGGGAATGGGCGGCCGCTCGGCGTCATTCTCCAGCGCCTCCACGAGCCGCGTGCCGGGCTGCGCGCCGAGATGGAAATCGGTGAGGATCAGATCGACCGTGGTGGCGGCGGCGATCTCCAGGGCACTCTTCAGCGTCGCGGCGGCGAGCAGGCGGTAATGGGGTTCGAGAATGCCGCAATACGTCTCCAGCAGCATCTCCTCGTCTTCCACCACCAGAACCACGGGTCGGCGGCGGGCCAGCAGGCGCTGGGCCACGAGGCGGTTGGGCGGGCCGGGGTGATAGGTGACGCGGTCGAGCGCGCGGCGGGCCAGCGCGAGCCCGCGCCCCGAGAGGCCATCCTCGGCGCCCGCCAGAGTGGCGCGGCCCCATTGCGCATCGAAATCGGCGAAGGGGCCGCCGTCATCCTCGAGCGTCACGGTGAGGACGAGACCGTCCAGCACCGCCTCCAGGGCGAGTTCGCGCGCCGGGGGCGTGCCGTGGGCGACGAGATTGGCGGTGAGTTCGGCGACGGCGAGGACCGTTTCGTCCGCCACGTCGCCCGGCAGGCGCAATTCG
>JASBUY010000385.1 GCA_030147645.1 Aquabacter sp.
GATTTTGTCAGGCGCACGAAGAAGGGGGACGGCTCGACGCCCGGCGCCAGCGGCGCCGCCTCGCGGTCATAGACCACGATGAGGTCCACGTCGGAGGAATAGTTCAATTCCCGCGCGCCGTGCTTGCCCATGGCGATGACCGCGAGCCCGCAGCCCTGCGCCACCCGGGCAGGGTCCGGCGGCACGAGCTTGCCCGCCTCCGCCGCCTGGCGCAGCAGGAAATCCACCGCGCCCGACACCGCGAAATCCGCCACGTCGGCGAGTGCCCGCGTCACGTCGGTGAGATCCAGCACGCAACCCATATCCGCCATGGCGATGACCAAAGCGGCCTCTGCGCGCATGCGGCGCAGCGCGGCCATGGCTTGCGCCTCCTCGGGCGCGGCGGCGAGCGCGGCCTCGCATTGGCGGATGAGGTTCGCCACATGCTCGCGCGGCGGCGCGGCGAGGGCACGCACGAGTCGGGCGGGCTGGACGCGGATCAGGTCCAGCAGAAAGGGCGAGCTTTCCGCGATGGCGAGCACGACGTCGTGGGCGCGCGGGAAGGCGGAAAACTGCGCCTCAACCTGCGCGCGCAGGTCCGAATCCAGCCGTTCCAGGGCCTGGGCGAGGCGGGTCGCCGCCGCCCCGCGATCACTTACAACCGGAGCTTCCCGCACCTGCGCGGCGAGGGAGCTGCCAACCAGAAATTCGGGGTCGGTCGAAGCGTGCATTGCCTTATCTAAAGGCATGAGCCCGAGGATTTAGGCAAGCCCTTCGGCTGCAAGTGCAGGCAGGCGCAGCGTCACCCTCAGCCCCGGCGCGGCATCGGAAAACGCCAGGCTTCCGCCATGCAGGCGCGCTACGGCCGCCACCAGCGAGAGGCCGAGGCCGGAGCCCGGCCGGCTGCGCGAGGCGTCCAGGCGCACGAAACGCTCCACCACGCGCTCGCGGTCCTTCTCCGCGATGCCCTCGCCGCCGTCGCTCACCTCCAGCACCGCCTCGCTGCCCTCACGCCGGAGGCGAATGCGAATATGGCCGCGGCTGCCGTCGGCGGGACGACCGTATTTGATGGCGTTATCCACGAGATTCGCCAGCACCTGCGCCAGCAGTTCGCGCACCCCGTGAACCGACACCGGCTCGGCCTCCACCGTGAGATCGAGCCCTTGGTCGTCGGCGAGCGGCTCGTAAAGCTCGGCTACGTTCTGCGCGATGGCCGAGAGATCGACGCTCACCATATTGTCCCGCGCCTGCCCCGCCTCGGCGCGTGCAATCATGAGCAGTGCGTTGAAGGTGCGGATCAGGCTGTCGCTTTCCTCGATGGTGGTCTCCAGCGCGGCCCGATATTGTGCCTCGGAGGAAGCGTGGCGCAGCGCCTCCTCGGCGCGGTTGCGCAGGCGGGTGAGCGGCGTCTTCAGATCGTGGGCGATATTGTCGGAGACCTCCTTCAGCCCCACCATCAGCGCCTCAATGCGCTCCAGCATGGCATTGAGGGAATGGGCGAGGCGGTCGAATTCGTCGTCCGTGCCGTCCACGGTGAGGCGGCCGGAGAGGTTGCCCGCCATGATCTCCTCGGAGGTGGCGGTCATGGAATCGATGCGTTTCAGCACCCGCCGCGTGACGAAGAAGCCGCCGATCAGCCCCAGGATGAGGATCATGAGCAGCGCGCCCTGGGCCGGGCGCACCACCATCTGGCGCACCGTGTCGCGCTCCTCCACATCGCGCCCCACCAGCAGGCGATAGCCGCCCGGCAGCATGAAGACCTCGACGAAGGCGAGATTCTCCTTCGCCCCGGTTTCCTCGGAGCGGCGATAGAAGGTGAAGCGCGTGCCGGCAGCGTCCAGCAGCCCGAGCGGCAGGTCTGAGACGTTGGAGGCCAGCACGTCGCCGTTGAAATTGGTGAGCAGATAGATGGAGGAGCCCGGCCGCCGGGTGCGCCGGTCGATGGCGAAGACGAGCCGCTGGATGCCGCCAAGGCGATATTGCTCGGCCAGGAACCGTACCTCGCCGGAGACATTCTCCGCCACCTGCGCCTCGATGAGCTGGCGGGTGTGCCAGGCCACATAGGCGATCATGCTGAGCGAGAAGACCGCGAACACCAGCAGATAGACCGCCAGCAGTTTGAAGGCGGTGGTGCGCATGAGGCGGGTTACGCCGCGCGGGATCACCCTCATGCCGCCCTCCGCGGCGCCCAGGGTCGCGCGGGACGCTGCGTGCTCACCTCAAGCCTTCGCGGACCATATAGCCGGCCCCGCGCACGGTATGGATCATCGGCACGTCGAAGCCCTTGTCGATCTTGGAGCGCAGGCGCGAGACATGGACGTCGATCACATTGGTCTGGGGGTCGAAATGGTAATCCCAGACATTTTCCAGCAGCATGGTGCGCGTCACCACCTGCCCGGCATGGCGCATGAGATATTCGAGCAGGCGGAATTCGCGCGGCTGAAGCGGAACGTCCTTGCCGGCACGGCTGACGCGGTGGGCGAGGCGGTCGAGTTCGAGGTCTCCCACCCGATAGACCGTCTCGCTGGCCGGCACGCCGCCCCGGCGCGAGAGGGCTTCCACCCGCGCCAGCAATTCGGTGAAGGCATAGGGCTTGGGCAGATAATCGTCGCCCCCGGCGCGCAGGCCGACCACGCGGTCGTCCACCTGCCCGAGCGCGGAGAGGATGAGAACCGGCGTCGCCTCGCCCCGCTGGCGCAGTTCCGAGACCACCGAGAGGCCGTCGCGGCGTGGCAGCATGCGGTCCACCACGAGCACGTCGTAATGGCCGTCCAGGGCGAGGGCGAGGCCCTCCTCCCCGTCGCCGGCATGGTCCACCACATGGCCCGCCTCGCGGAAGGCCTTGCGCAGATAGTCGGCCGCGTCCCGGTCGTCCTCGATCAGGAGAAGGCGCATGGCGAAGCTGTCGTCCGAAGTTTGAATCAGCGTCATGCTTCCATATCCCATTGCGTGCCGCCAGTCGGCCCGCGCCCGCGCATTATCGAACGAAGGGGGCGCGGACCGCCCATCGGCGATCCGCGCCTCAAGAGCACGTTCCGATCTGATTGCATCGCAATCAGATCGGTAAAACGTTCTCTACCAACGATTTAGAGACTGATTCACCGATCAGGTTGATCCAACCTGATCGGATCAGGCTCTAGAAGGCCGGCTCGGCGCTCTCCCCCGATCAGCGCCGAGCCAAGCGGGCCTCAGCCCGCCTTATCGGTGAGGGTGAGCGCGACGAAGCGGATTCCCTGCTCACCCTTGACCCGCATGAGAACCGCCTTGCGGTTCTCCGCCTTGGCGGCGGCGATGCCGTCATTCACATCCTTGAGGCTGGACACGGCCTTGCCGCCCACATCGAGGATGACGTCGCCGGAGCGGATGCCGCGCTGGCCGGCGGGACCGTTCGGGTCCACCTCCACCACGACCACCCCTTCCTCGCCCGCGCCCTGCACGGACTTGGCCGGCGCCAACTGGAGGCCGAGGCGCGGAACCTTGGTGCCGCCGTCCTTCTCCTGGACGCTGGCGAGCTTCTGCTCGTTGGGCAGCTGCTCCAGCTTCACATCGACGGTCATGGTCTTGCCGTCGCGGATGACGGTCAGCGCCACGTTGGAGCCGGGCTTCATGGTGCCGATGCGGCGCGACAGGTCGCGGGCATCCTTCACCGTTTCGCCATTGACCTTGGAAACCACGTCGCCGCTCTTGAGGCCGGCCTTGGCGGCCGGGGTGTCGGCCTGCACCTGCGCCACCAGCGCGCCCTGCGGCTCGGAGAGGCCCAGGCCGGCGGCGAGATCGTCGGTCACCGGCTGGATCTGCACCCCGATATAGCCGCGCGCCACCTTGCCGGTCTCGCGCAGCTGGTTCACCACCTGCTTCACGGTCTCGGAGGGAATGGCGAAGGCAATGCCCACATTGCCGCCCGAGGGCGACACGATGGCGGTGTTCATGCCGATGACTTCGCCATTGAGGCCGAAGGTCGGGCCGCCGGAATTGCCGCGATTGACCGCCGCGTCGATCTGGATGAAGTCGTCATAGGGGCCGGCGCCGATGTCGCGACCGCGCGCCGAGACGATGCCCGCCGTGACCGTGCCGCCGAGGCCGAAGGGATTGCCCACCGCGATGACCCAGTCACCGACGCGCGGCGGCACGTCCGACAGCTTCACCCAGGGCAGGTCGGTCTTGCCCTCGATCTTCAGCAGGGCGACGTCGGTGCGCGGATCGGTGCCGATCACCTTGGCCACATAATCCTTGCCGTCGGTGGTGGTCACGTCCACTTCGCTCGCGCCGTCCACCACATGGTTGTTGGTCACCACATAGCCGTCGGCGGAGATGATGAAGCCGGAGCCCTGGCCCACCACCTGGCGCCCGCCGCCCTCGCCGCCGCGCGGGGGACGCGGCATCTGGCCGTTGGGTCCACCCTCGAAGCCGAAGCGGCGCAGGAATTTCTCGATCTGCGGCGGCACATTCTCGCCGAACAGGCCGTCCTCGTTGGACGCCATATTGCGGGCGTTCACGTCCTTCTTGATCTTCACCGACACGACGGCCGGCGAGACCTTCTCCACCACGTCGGCGAACGAATTCTGCCCGGCGGACTGGTTGGTGGTGATCTGGGCCTCGGCGGGCGCGTTGAAGGGCGGGAGGAACTGGCCGGCGACCGCACCGGTCAGGGCAAGGCCGACCGCACCCGCCAGCAGGGCGGAACGGCGACGGCGGACGCGGGACGAGGGGGAGGTGAATCCGGTCATGGGTTCGTCGTCTCTCTCAGCAACAGCCCCACCATGGGGCGACCTTGGTGCGAGAGAGTATGAGCCGGATTATTACAAATATCTGGCGAAGACATTACCGCGCTGTAATGTCTGTCACGCCTGCGTGAGAGCCCTTAAAAAAGCAACGCTTCCGTTGACGACTAAGGCTTTTCTTCGGCGCATGCAAGGCGCATGCGCGGCAACTGGACCGGGACACGGAAAAGAGAAGGCCCGGGTCGCCCGAGCCTTCCCGAATTCAGGTCCAGCGGAGCGCCGACGCGACTCATTTGAGGCGTACGGTGGCGCAACGATGTCCCTTAGGTGGGTTCGAACTTCGCGGCCTTGAGCAGGTCCTCACCCTTCTTGAGATAGGCACGCTGGAACGCGTCGAACTTGGCGGGCGTTTCGCTCACCCCTTCGATGCCGATCTTGGCGAGTTGCCCGCTCGTGCCCAGCGCGGCGACCACCTCGTTGATGGACGCGTTGAGCGTCGTGACCAGATCCTGCGGCAACCCCTTGGGGCCCCAGACGCCGTACCAGGACGACATGTCGAGGCCCGGCATCCCGCTTTCCGCCGCCGTCGGCACGTCGGGCGCGAGCGTGCTGCGCTTGGCGGAGGTGAGCGCCACGGCGCGCACATTGCCCGATTGCGCGGCCGGCAGCAGGGCCAGAACCGGATCGATCATCAGTTGCACATTGCCGCCTGCGACATCCATGAGGCCGGGCGCCGTGCCGCGATAGGGCACGATGTTGAGATCAAGGCCCGCCAGCCGGTTGAATTCCAAGGTGGCGAGATGGCCCGGCGAACCAATGGCGGACGCCGCGAACGTCCAGGCTTCGGGCTTTTGCCGCGCATTGGCGACGATCTCGCTGATGGTCCGCTCCGAGCGCTGGGGCGATTCCACCAGGATCATGGGCGCTTCGCCGGCAAGCGCGATGGGGGTGAAATCGGCGATGGGGTCATAGGGCGGCGTCTTCATGACGCTGCCGACCATGGCCTGCGTGCCGGCGGAGAACAGGATGCTGTAGCCGTCCGGGTCCGCCTTGCGCACCACATTGCCGCCGACCGAGCCGTTGGCGCCGCTGCGATTGTCCACCACCACCGTATAGCCCTTGGCATCCTTCAGGCCCTGGGCGAGCAGGCGGGCGAAGACATCCACGCCGCCGCCGGGCGCGAATGGCACAATCATCTTGATCGGCCGGTTCGGGAAGTCGCTCGGTGCGGCCCGCAGAATTGAGGGCGCGAACAGCGCACCCGCGAGCGCGGCCGAGGAGATTAGAAAATCCCGTCGCTTGAGCATGGTTTCCTCCAGTCGCACCTGCCGCGCGGCAAGGCGAAGCGTTTTGTTATGTGTGTCTTGTCTGCCCCTGCGGGCCGCGATGCCGCGCCGGGACAGCCCGGCATCGCAATGGCGAAGATCAGAGCCCGATCCGGTCTTGGCGTCGCGACAGGATCGGGCAACCAGAGCTTAACAGCGCGTCAGGCGGCGACCGCCTCCGGAGCGACCACATAACCGGCGGCCTTCACGGCGGCGCGGATCTCCGCGTCGGCGGCATCGCCGAGCGGCTTCAGCGGCTCGCGGATATTGACATTGTCAATGAGACCGCGGGCGCGCAGGGCGTGCTTGAGGGCAACCGTTCCCTCCATGTGCGAGCCGCGATGATACACGGCGCGGGTCAGCGGGAGCAGTTGTTCGTGATACTTGCGGGCGAGGCTATAGTCCTGCGCCTTGCCGGCCGCGAGGAATTCCAGCAGCAGTTCGGGCGCCATGTTGCCATAGCCGACCAGCAGGCCATCCACGTCGAACATGGTGGGCAGCAGCCATTCGTCGTGGCAGGACATGATGGCGAGGTTCGGGAAGGCGTTCTTCAGCGCCGGGATCTCGTTGTACCAGCGCTTCATGTCGCGCACGCCATTCTTGGTGGCGGTCACGCCGGGAATGGCGGCGATCTCAAGCTGGGTGTCGAGATCGTAATTCGCCTTGGTCACGGCGGGGTACTGGAACAGGATGCATTCCAGGCCCGACTGGGCGATGGCCTTGTAGCGATCCTGCGGCGCGCCCTTCTGATAGCCGAAGCGCAGCCAGCCATGGTTCGGATAGACAAGCGCCGCGCTGGCGCCGGCCGCGATCTTCTGCTTCGCCTCGATCTCGGCAACCTTGGTGCCTTCGCCCGTGATGCCGGCGACCACCGGGAGGGGGGTCGCGTCCTTGTAGACGCGGATCAACTCAAGTTGCTCGTCATGGGTGAGGAAGGTGCCCTCGCCGGCATGACCGAGAATGACCAGGCTCTTCACGCCGGGAATAGCGGCGAGCCATTTGGCGAGGCGGGCATTGCCGTCGAAATCCACGTCGCCATTGGCCTTGAACAGGGTCACGGGAGCGGGGTTCAAGCCTTTCCAGTCGATGGCCATCGTCTTCTTCCTTCCTTGGGGGCGCCCGCGATCCCCGCCGGCGCCTATCCGCGATCGTTATGCGGATCGTTTGCGGGAACGTTCCCACTATCGATCTTGCCGGCACGCCCTGTCAAGCGTTAAGTGTGGCTCTGCTCATTTCGGAAGGAATCGGTGTGGCTCAGGATGACCCGCAGGACCGCCAGGGCCGCGTGACGATCCTCGACATCGCGGCGGCGGCCGGCGTGTCGAAATCCACCGTCTCGCGCATCCTGGACGAGCGGCTGCCCCGCTCCGACAGCGGCACCGCGCGGCGCGTGCGCCAGATCGCCATCGACCTTGGCTATGTGCGGGATGTCTCCGCCGCCAGCCTGCGGCGGGGAAAGACCAATACGATCGGTGTCGTGGTGCCGCGCCTCACCGACACGGTCATGGCGATGCTCTATGAGAGTCTCGCGCGGGCCTGCGCCCGCATGGGCCAGTTCGCCATCGTCGCGACCACGCAGGACGATCCCCGCGCCGACCGGTCCGCCGCACATTCCCTTCTCCAGCAAGGCGTGGACGGCCTCGTCCTCTCAACCGCACGGATCGATGACGATTTTCCCGCAGAGCTGACAGAGCGCGGCGTGCCCTTCGTGCTCGCGCTGCGAAGCGACGGAAAGAGCCTGTCCTCCATCGGCGATGATCGGCTCGGCGGCTATCTCGCCACCCGCCATCTGCTGGATCTCGGCCACCGCCGCATCGGCCTCATCGCCGGCCCGGTCTATGCGAGCAGCAGCGTCGGCCGCTTGGAGGGCTATCGGCAGGCGCTGGCGGAAAGCGGAGTGGAGATCGTTCCGGACCTCATCATCCCCTCCACCTTCGGCATCGATTCCGGCGCGGACGCCGCCGAGCGCCTGATGCGCCGCCCCGACCCGCCCACCGCCATCTTCGCCGTCAACGACAATACCGCCATCGGCGCCCTGTCCACGCTCTCGCGCATGGAGATCCGGGTGCCGGGGGACGTGTCGCTGGTGGGCTATAACGACATTCCCATCGTCAGCCGGCTGCCGACGCCGCTGACCACCGTGCGGGTGCCGTTCGACCAGATCGCCACCGAGGCGATGGATCTTCTGGCGCAGGGTACAGGGGGGCTGGGGACCGGCGCACAGGGCGCGCGCATCCGCCTCAGCATGCCGACCCTCATTCCCCGCAAATCCACTGCCGCGCCGCGCCCGGCGCGCTGATCAGCGATCTTCGGTCTAGCGATCTTCGGTCTAGCGATCTTCGGTCTTGGGCGTGTCG
>JASBUY010000393.1 GCA_030147645.1 Aquabacter sp.
CCAACACCTTGGCCAAGGACAAGGAAATCTCCGACCGCTGGCGCGGCTTCACCGATGTCTCCACCCATCTGCTGTTCTTCACGCTGGAGCTGAACCGGCTCGACGATGGCGTTCTGGAGCAGGCCATGCAGGCGCCGGCGCTCGGCCATTACCGGCCCTGGGTCGAGGATCTGCGCAAGGACAAGCCCTATCAGCTCGACGACAAGCTGGAGCAGTTGTTCCACGAGAAGTCGAACCCCTCGCGCGGCGCCTGGAGCCGCCTGTTCGACGAGACCATGTCCGGCCTGCGCTTCAACGTGAATGGCCAGGAACTGGCCATCGAGCCCACGCTGAACCTCATGCAGGATCCGAAGGAAGAGGTGCGCAAGGCCGCCGGCCAGGCGCTGGCCGAGGTGTTCGGCAAGAATATCCGCCTGTTCACCCTCATCACCAACACGCTCGCCAAGGACAAGGAAATCTCCGACCGCTGGCGCGGCTTCACCGACGTCGCCGCCTCGCGCCACCTTGCGAACCGGGTGGAGCCGGAAGTGGTGGATGCCATGGTGTCGGCCATCCGCGCCTCCTTCCCGCGCCTGTCCCACCGTTATTACGCCTTGAAGGCCAAATGGTTCGGCAAGGACGCGCTGGAATTCTGGGACCGCAACGCGCCTTTGCCGAAGGTGGAGACCCGCGACATCGGCTGGAGCGAGGCGCGCGAGACAGTGCTCGGCGCCTATGGCGCCTTCTCGCCCAAGATGGCTGACATCGCGCGCACGTTCTTCGACAAGAACTGGATCGACGCGCCGGTTCGTCCCGGAAAGTCGCCGGGCGCCTTCGCGCACCCGACCGTCCCCTCGGCCCATCCCTATGTGCTGCTGAATTACCAGGGCAAGCCGCGGGACGTGATGACGCTTGCCCATGAACTCGGCCACGGCGTGCATCAGGTGCTCGCCGGCCGCCAGGGCGCGCTGATGGCGCCGACCCCGCTCACGCTGGCGGAGACCGCCTCGGTGTTCGGCGAGATGCTCACTTTCCGCCGTCTCCTGTCACAGGCAGAGACGCCCCAGGCGCGCAAGATCATGCTCGCCCAGAAGGTGGAGGACATGATCAATACGGTGGTCCGCCAGACCGCCTTCTATTCCTTCGAGCGGCTGGTCCACACCGAACGGCGCAAGGGCGAACTGACCTCGGACCAGGTCAATACCCTGTGGATGCAGGTTCAGACCGAGAGCCTCGGCCCGGCCATCCGGCTCGGCGCGGGTTATGAGACCTTCTGGGCCTATATCCCGCACTTCATCCACTCGCCCTTCTATGTCTATGCCTATGCCTTCGGCGACTGCCTCGTGAACTCGCTCTATGCGGTCTATCAGAAGGCCTCGGACGGGTTTGCGGAGCGCTATCTCGATATGTTGGCGGCGGGCGGCACCAAGCACCATGCCGAGCTTCTGGCGCCCTTCGGGCTCGACGCGCGCGATCCCGCCTTCTGGCAGACCGGCCTGACGCTGATCGACAGCATGATCAGCGAACTGGAGCAGATGGAAGCGGCATAGAGAACAGCCGCCCTCCCTTCCGGGGGAGGGCGGCTGTTCTTCACCGGACGAGAATGGCCCGGAAGTCGTTGACATTGGTCAGCGTCGGGCCGGTCTTCACGAGCCGATCCAACCGCTCGAAGAAGCTGTAGCCGTCATTGTCGGCCAGCATGTCCAAAGGTTTGAGGCCGGCGGACGCGGCCTCGTCCAGGATCGCGGCATCGAACCAGGCGCCGGCATTGTCCTCGGTGCCATCCACCCCATCGGTATCGCAGGCGATGGCCGAGAGGCCCTTTTCGCCTTTCAGCGCCAGCGCGAGGGCAAGCAGGAATTCCACGTTTCGCCCGCCCCGGCCCTTACCGCGCACCGTGACCGTGGTCTCACCGCCGGACAGCAGCACGCCGGGCGCGCGCACGGGCAGGCCATGGGCGGCGGCCGACTTGGCGATGCCAGCGAACACAGTGGCGGCTTCGCGCGCCTCGCCCTCGATGGCGTCACCCAGGATGAGCGGGGTAAGGCCAAGCTCGCGCGCCTTCGCCGCCGCAGCCTCCAGCGCCATCAGAGGGGTCGCGATCATGTGCACCTCTTGACCGGGAAGCGGCTCGCCCGAGACCGTATTGGCGCGGATGATGGCTTCCTGGGCCGGCGTGACCGGAATGGCATAGCGCTTCATCAGCGCCAGAACGCCCTCGGGATCGGACGCTTCGGGAATGGTCGGCCCGGAGCCGATGGCGCCGGGATCGTCCCCCGGCACATCGGAGATGAGATAGGTCACGCAGCGCGCGGGCGCGATGGCGGCGGCGAGCCGGCCGCCCTTGATGGCCGAGAGCGACTTGCGCACTTTGTTCATGATGCCGATGGGCGCCCCCGACTTCAGCAGCGCCTTGTTGAGCGCCTGCTTGTCCTCCAGCGACATGCCCTCGGCGGGCTGCGTCAGCAGCGCCGAGGCGCCGCCCGACATGAGGCAGACGACAAGGTCGTCGGGACCCGCCGAGCGGGCAAGCTCCAGAATCCGCCGTGCCGCATCGAAGCCGGCTGCGTCCGGCACCGGATGGGCGGCCTCGACGATCTCGATATGCTGCGTCTCGCAGCCATGGCCGTAGCGGGTAACGATCAGCCCTTCGCAAGGGCGGCCCCATTCCGCCTCGAAGGCCCGCGCCATGCGTGCTGATGCCTTGCCCGCGCCGAGCACAATGGTCCGGCCTTTGGGGGGCGCCGGGAGGCGATCCTTGAATTTGCCTTCCGGCAATGCGGCGGCCAGCGCCGCCTCGAACAAAGCGAGCAGGATGTCCCGATCAGACAAGGATTCGGACGACGCGACAGGCGGATGTTCGGCGGGCATGGCAGCTCCCTGGGCTCCTCGCTGGAACGCGGCACGAACGTGCCGAGGCGTGCCGGTCCCTGAGGGTCGCGGTTCTTATATTGGCTGAGTAGCCGTCCGGCGGGCGCCGATCAATGGCCGATGCGCGGCAAAGGCGCCCCGCAGCCCCGCCGCGAGCGCCGCCGCCGCCGGCGACAGGGGACGCCCAGCCCGCGAAAGAAGGCCGAAGGCGCGCATCACAATGGGCTGCTCCAGAGGGCGCGTGGCAAGTCCTGTCCGGGGAAACATGGCGAAGGTCAGTTCCGGCAAGGCGGTGACGCCGAGCCCCGCCGCCACCAGCGCGACAGCGGAGGGGATCTGCTCCACCTCGAAGCGCGGCACCACGGCCGCATCCGCCGCCGCCAGTCCCCCGTCCACCAGGGTGCGCACCGAAGTGGTGCGGGCCAGCGCCACGAAGGAATGGGCCTGGAGCGCCCGCCATCCGATGGGCGCGCGCCCCGACAGCGCATGCCCCCGCCGCATCAGCAGATGCACCCGATCGGCGCCGAGCGGCTCATAGGCGAGACGTTCGCTCGCCGGCCGCATGGTGACCGCAAGATCCGCGATGCCATCCTCCACCAGCGCCACGGCGCGCTCATGGAGCACGTCGCAGACATTCAGCTCGGCCTCGGGAAATTCAGCCCGCAGATGGTCGGCCGCGCGCGGCAGCAAGGCGGCGGCGATGGAAGGGAGCAAGGCGATGGTGACACGCGGGCGGCGCGCGCCCCGCAACGCAATGTCCTGAAGCCCCGAGCGCACATCCCGTGCCACTTCCTCGGCCAGCCCGGCCAAGGCACGCCCCTCCTTTGTCAAAGCGAGGCGGCGGGTGGAGCGTTCGAACAGTCGCAGCCCCAATTCCCC
>JASBUY010000469.1 GCA_030147645.1 Aquabacter sp.
AACTCCATGCCGAGCAGACGCTGGGTGGTCGCCTTGGGAGCGGGGGCAGGGGGCTCCTTGGCGGAGGCGTCCTTTTCCTCTTCCGGCATGCGGGCAATGGTGAGCTTCAGGGTCTCTTCCTTGCCTTTGCGGATCACCACCACATCCACGACCTTGCCCACCGGCGTGTCCGCCACGAGACGGGGCAGGTCCCGCATCTCCTTGACGTCCTTGCCGTCGAACTTCACCACAACGTCGCCGGCCTTGAGCCCGGCCTTGGCGGCCGGTCCATCATCCGTCACGCCGCCGACCAGCGCGCCCCGCGCTTTGCCCAGCCCCAGACTCTCGGCGATTTCGTCGGTCACCGTCTGAATACGCACGCCGATCCAGCCGCGCCGCACCTCCTTGAACTCCCGCAATTGCGCGAGAATGGGGGCGGCGGTGGCCGAGGGCACGGCGAAGCCGATGCCGATCGAGCCGCCGGACGGCGAGATGATCGCTGTGTTGATGCCGATGACCTCGCCGTCCATGTTGAACAGCGGACCGCCGGAATTGCCGCGATTGATGGCCGCGTCGGTCTGGATGAAGTTGTCGTAGGGACCCGAATTGATGTTCCGGTTGCGCGCCGAGACCACGCCGACGGTCAAAGTGCCGCCAAGCCCGAACGGGTTGCCGATGGCCATCACCCAGTCGCCCACCCGCAGCTTGTCGGAATCGCCGAATTTTACGGACGTGAGCGGCTTTTCCGGAGTCACCTTCAACAAGGCGAGGTCGGTCTTGGGGTCGCGACCGATCAACTCGGCCTTGAGCTTCGTGCCGTCGTTGAAATTAGCGTAGATCTCGTCCGCGTCGGCGATCACATGATTGTTCGTGACGATGAGACCCGACGGATCAATGACAAAGCCCGAGCCGAGAGAGGAGACCCGCCGGGACCGCTGGCCATTATTGCCATCCTCGTCCGGCTGCTGGCGGCGCTTGAAGAAATCCTCGAAGAAATCCTCGAAGGGCGAGCCAGGCGGCAATTGCGGCGTCGGCACGCTGCGGGAGGCTGCCACATTCTGCGAGGTGGAGATGTTCACGACCGCATCCATGACGGTCGCAGCTGTATCGGCAACCGTGTCCGGCCCCTTCACTGCGGCGGCGAATACGGGGCCGACCGCAAGACCACAGGAGAGGCTGAGTGCCAGCGCCACGGCCGGCAGTGACCAGATTCGGTTCATATCAGACTTGACCTCTCTCGCGGCCGAACCGCGCGGCGCGATCCGGCCTCCCGTCTAACACGCTACCATCATGCACGATGCCGGCCGCTCCGCCGAGCACGACGCCATGGTTGCGCACGTCCGTTCACCGAACTGTCGTCCGATAAGGCGATGTGGCGCCCCGGAGACAGACCCGATGCCACCAAGAATGGCTCAGGATCCGCGCACCAGCCAAACCACAATCACGCCAACAGCCCCGACGATGAGGCCGGAAATGCGCAATGGCGTCTCCGGTGCCTTGAGCACGGCCTTGATGGCGTTGCGCCAGGCACCGGGAAAGGCGGCGAGCACCAGCCCCTCTATGACGAGGACCAGGCCCACCGCCGCCAGCAGATCGCGCATCCCCCGCGCGGCCTCAGCGTGCCGGAGCGGGCGCCGCGGGCTGCGCCGCCGCGCCGTTCGCGCCAGCGGTCACGCCGCCCATCGGATCCGCAAAGTAACGGAAGAAGGACGCCGAGTCGGGGCTGATCACAAGACGGGTGTCGTTCGAGCGCAGGCTGGACTCGAACGCCTGCATGGAGCGGTAGAAGGCGAAGAAGTCCGGATCCCGGCCATAGGCGTCGGCGAAGATCTTATTGCGCTCCGCATCGCCCTCACCGCGGACCTGTTCGCCCTTGGAGGCGGCTTCCGCGACCACCACGGCCGCTTCACGGTCCGCCCGGGCGCGGGTGCGTTGAGCCGCCTCGTTGCCTTGGGCGCGGATTTCCGCCGCTTCCCGCTGGCGCTCGGTCTGCATGCGCTGGAAAACCGCCTGGCTGTTGGCTTCGGGCAGGTCCGCGCGGCGGATGCGCACATCCACCACGGTGATGCCGAAGTTCGCGGCCTCACGATTTACCTGCTCATTGATGCGGGCCATCAGCGCCTCACGCTCGTCGCGCACCACGCGAACGAAGGTGCTTTCGCCGAGGACGCGGCGAAGGGACGAGTTCAGGATCGTCGCAAGCCGGGAATTCGCCGCCTCGACCGTGCCAACCGCTTGATAGAACTTGAGGGCATTGGTGATGCGGTAACGGGCGAAGGCATCGACCACGATCCGCTTCTGGTCCGAGGCGATCACTTCTTGCTGCGGGTTTTCCAGATCAAGGATGCGGTTGTCGATATAGACCACGTTATCGATGAACGGCAGCTTCCAATGGAGCCCCGGCGTGGTGATGGGCGTCAACGGATTGCCCAACCGCAGCACCAGCGCCTGCTGGGTCTGGGTGACGATGAAAGCGGACGAATAGAGGCCCACCACGATCAGGATGAGGATGACGACGGCCACGCCGCCGAGGAAGGAGTTCTTCACCGGACGGCTCCCTGGTTGGTGTTGCCCTGAGCGGGCGTGCCGGGAACTTGCGGACGGCGGCCGATCTCGCCGAGCGGGAGGAAGGGGACCACCCCGCCGTCCCGGGCCGCGGTGCCGGAGTCGAGCAAGATCTTATCCATGGGTCCGAGCACGCGCTCCATTGTTTCGAAGTACATGCGCTGGCGCGTCACGTCTTTCGCATTCACATATTGCTCGAAAATCTTGAGGAAGCGGTCAGCCTGACCGCGCGCTTCCACCACGGTACGCTCGCGATAGGCCTGGGCCGAATTCTCGATCCGCGAAGCCTCACCGCGTGCTTCCGGCAGAACCCGGTTGGCATAGGTCTGTGCCTCATTCTGGGCACGCTCGGCATCCGCGCGGGCGGCCTGAACGTCTCGGAAGGAATCGATGACCTGGGCGGGCGGGTCGACTTTCTGCAACTGCACTTGCGTCACGCGCACGCCGACGCCGTAACTGTCGAGGGTGCGCTGCATGAGGTCCTGCACGCCGGTTTCGATTGTCTGGCGGGCGCCGGTCAGGATCGGCTGGATGTTGGTGCGCCCGATCACCTCGCGCATCGCGCTTTCCGCAACGGCCTTAATGGTCCCTTCGGGGTTCTGCACGTTGAACAGGAAGTGTTCGGCATTGTTGATGACCCAGAAGACAGCGAAGTCCACATCGACGATGTTCTCATCGCCCGTGAGCATCAGGCTTTCTTCGGGCACGTCACGTACCACCGTGCTGCCGCGACGCGGATCGTCGGTGAGGCGCATGCCGATATCAAGGCGATTAACGCGCGTCACCTTTGGGGTGAGCACGGTCTCGATCGGATAGGGCAGATGGTAATTGAGGCCCGGCTGTGTGAGCTGGACGAACTTGCCGAACCGCAGAACGACGCCCTGCTCGTCAGGTTCGACCCGGTAGAAGCCGGAAAGAAGCCAGCCGGCAACGACCAGAGCCACCAGCAGAATGATGCCCTTGGTCCCCATGGACCCTGGAAGCATATGGCGCAGGCGATCCTGGCTGCGGCGGATGAGATCTTCAATATCCGGGGGCGTCGGGCCGGAGGAGGACGGCCCTGAACCCCAGGGTCCGCGAGGCCCATTTCCCCATGGACCTCCACTCTGATTCTTCCACGACATCCGCCGTCTCCCATCGGAGCGCCGCAAATGCGGCAGTCCAAGTCCTGTCTCCAAGACCAATCGGGCACGTCGCGCGGGCCGCAGGAAGCGGACGCGATGCGACCCGAAGGTCAGGGGTTATAGAAAGGCACGCGTCACGATTCAACGTGGCGCGTGCCCACATGTCAGTGAGATAGGTGAGCGGTGAAGGTTACGCAACGGTAGCGCTCGCTCCCCCGCGCTCATTTGCACTCTGGGTGCGTCCGCCCGGCGCAAAGCCGCGATAATGATCAAGCACGAACAGGCGGATGGCGGAGGACAAATTGCCCTGCGTCCGCGAGGAATCGATGGTCGCCACCAGGTCGGACAAGGTCAGACGCCGCGCGGAGGCGATTTCCTTGAGCGCATCCCAGAAGGCATCTTCCAGGCTGACGCTCGTCTTGTGACCGGCGATCACGATCGACCTTTTCACCACGGGGCTTTTCATGTTGGTTCCCTCTGCGTGAGCGCATGACCGTCTAGCTTGCGCGTCTGCGCGTCGCGTTCGGCGTCCGCGGCGGCTCGTTCCGCTTTGGTCCGGCCGAACTTCACGCGGTTTTCCGCCGCCGCGGCCTCCGCCTCGCGGCGGGCTACCGACTTGCGCACGCGGCGAAGATTGACGAGTTCGCCCACTTTCAACCTCGATAGGTGGCTTGGTTTCCCCAGAACCAGCCGGGTTTTCTTCCTGCAGGTCTCCTCAGAGGCTGAGCCGAGAGGAGACAGGCGAGGATCGCGCATTAAGACCGCGATAGAGGGCGAAGCTATGGCAATTCGCCCCGACGCTCGCCTTCTCCCGATACC
>JASBUY010000409.1 GCA_030147645.1 Aquabacter sp.
GGCGATGTCCGCGCCCGGCGGCGGGGTCGGCGTCGGCCCTTGGGCGGGGGTGGTGAGATTGGGCAGGGTCGGCTGGTTGAAGCGCGGGCCCGACGGCATTTGCAGGCCTTGGGCGGGGGGCGGGGTACCGGGCTTCGCGCCGGGCGTCGCGCCCGGCTTGGCGGCGGGCGCCTGCGCGCCCTGCGGAGCCGCGAGCGCGGCCGGCGCCAGCGTGCCGACCAGGAGCAACAGGATTAGGCGGACGGACGCGCGAACCCTCACGCGTTGGTCTCCACGGCGCGCAGGCGGGCTTGGGCCTCGGCGACGCCCGCGGGCGTCAGCAGGCCGCCCGTGAGCGCCACGAAATCCGCGCCTGCGGCAGCGAGCGCCGCAACTTCTGCGAGATCGGAGGCGACCCCGACGCACGGCACCTCGAACACTTCCGCCCACCAGGAGACGGTCTCTTCCACTTGCGCGAAGGGCTGGCCGGCGCCGCCGAACAGGAGATAGTCCGCGCCGGCTTCCCCCGCCTCCATGGCGGCATGGCGATCCGCAAGGCCGCCGACACCGGCAATGAGGTTCGGCCTCAGAGCCGGCAGAGCGGCCTTGAGCGCGCCGTGGCCGGACAGGTGCGCCCCATCGAGGCCGAGGGGGGTGACGAGGTCAGGACGGTCTTCCGCCAGAACGGCGGCCCCGACGTCCTGGAGCATGGGGGCGAGCCGCGCCAGTTGCTCGCGCTCGGCTGGCGCGTCGCCGCAGCGCGCAATCACCGCCGCGACATCTCCGGCCCCCGCCAACGCGACCGCCTCCTGCGGCGTGCAGCCGACAGGCAGGATCAGCATCAGGCGGACGGCGAAATTTTCATGAGCCATGGGGCGATCGGTCCGACAGGAAGCGGGCGAAAACGGGGCGGCCCGGAATGGAGCGCCGAGTCGCCCGCGCTTGTAGCATGGGGGACGTGTCGCGCGTGCCCCGCACCGGATACGAAAAACCCGCCGCGCGAGGCGCGGCGGGCGGGTTCCTTGAGAGGACCGGCGCTCAGGCGGCGGCCTTCTTTTCCTGCTCGGCGGACCACAGGCCCTGGGCGGCAAGCGAGTTCATGCGCGCACGGTGGGTGAAGGCGGCCTGGGCGGCGCCCACATTCTCCACCTTGCCGGACCACGCCTTCTGCGGCGCCGCCTGGAGGGCGCGGCCGTAGGAATAGGTGAGCTTCCAGGGCAGGTTGCCCAGCTTCACCATGGCGTCGAGATGGGCGGTGGCCTCCTCGTCCGACTGGCCGCCGGAGAGGAAGGCGATGCCGGGCACGGAGGCCGGCACGCAGGCTTTCAGCACGCGCACGGTCTTCTCGGCCACTTCTTCGACCGACGCCTGCTTCGCGGACTTCTTGCCCGGCACGATCATGTTGGGCTTCAGCACCATGCCTTCTAGGCGCACGCGCTGATAATAGAGTTCCTCGAACACCGTCTTCAGAACCCACTCGGTGACCATCTCGCAGCGCGCGATGTCATGGTCGCCGTCCATGAGCACTTCCGGCTCGACGATCGGGACGATCTGGTTTTCCTGGCAGATCGCCGCATAGCGGGCGAGCGCGTGGGCGTTGGCGCGGATCGCGGTATAGCTCGGAATGTCGGCCGCGATGTCGATCACGCCGCGCCACTTCGCGAAGCGGGCGCCGAGCTTGTAATACTCCTTCATCCGGCCGGCGAGGCCGTCGAGGCCTTCCGTGATGGTCTCGCCGGGGCAGAAGGCGAGGGGCTTGGCGCCCGCATCCACCTTGATGCCGGGGATGGAGCCGGCGGCGGTGATGAGGTCGACCAGCGGCGTGCCGTCCTTGGCCTTCTGGCGGATGGTCTCGTCGAACAGGATCACGCCGGAAATGTAATCGCGCATGGCGGGGGTGGTGCGGAACATCAGCTCGCGATAGTCGCGGCGATTGTCCTCGGTGTTCTCCACGCCGATGGCGTCGAAGCGCTTCTGAATGGTGCCGGTGCTCTCGTCGGCCGCGAGAATGCCCTTGCCGTCCGCCACCATTTTCTGGGCGATCGCGTCAAGCTCTGCAGTGTTCATTGTGTTCACCATCCCTCTGTTGCCGCCGAGGCGACGTGATCTTCGAGAATTATCGTAACATTATGGCTTCAGCGGTGCCGACAGCCGCAGGCCGCCGGCACCGGATTTTTCACCGCTTGAGCGCCTCGACGCCGGGCAGGGCCTTGCCCTCCAGCCATTCCAGGAAGGCGCCGCCGGCGGTGGAGACGTAGGAGAAGCGCTCGCCCGCGCCCGCATGGTTCAGCGCGGCCACCGTGTCGCCGCCGCCCGCCACGGAGAGCAGCGTGCCGGCCTGCGTGGCATCCGCCACCGCCCGCGCCACCGCCACCGTCGCGGCGTCGAAGGGGGCGATCTCGAACGCGCCGAACGGGCCGTTCCACACCACGGTCTTCACCCGCGCGAGCTTGTCCTTCACTAGGGCCACGGTGGCGGGACCGGCGTCGAGGATCATCTCGTCGTCCGCCACCTGATCCACCGGCACGACGCGGTGCGGCGCATTGGCCTTGAAGTCCTTCGCCACCACGACGTCCACCGGCAGGACAATCTCGCAGCCCGTCGCCTTCGCGGTCTCGATGATCTTAAGCGCGGTGGGGGCGAGGTCGTGCTCGCACAAGGACTTGCCGACCTTCACGCCCTGCGCGGCAAGGAAGGTGTTGGCCATGCCGCCGCCGATCACCAGCAGGTCCACCTTGGCGACGAGGTTGCCGAGCAGTTCGAGCTTGGTGGACACCTTGGCGCCGCCGACCACCGCGAGCACCGGGCGCTCGGGCGCCTCCAGGGCCTTTGCCAGCGCGTCCAGTTCGCTCTGCATGGACCGCCCGGCGAAGGCCGGAAGCTCATGGGCGAGGCCTTCGGTGGAGGCATGGGCGCGGTGGGCGGTGGAGAAGCTGTCATTGACATAGAGGTCGCCGAGCTTCGCCAGCGCGCTGACGAAATCCGGCGCGTTCTTCTCTTCGCCCGCATGGAAGCGCGTGTTTTCCAGGAGGAGCACGCCGCCGTCATCCAGCGCGGCCACGGCCGCCTCGGCGGGAGCGCCCACGCAATCATCGGCGAAGGCGACGGGCGTGCCGAGACGCTCGGTCACGGCGGGGGCCAGCGGCGCCAGCGACTGGCTGGCGTCGCGGCCCTTGGGCCGGCCGAAATGGGCGAGCAGGATGGCCTTGCCGCCGCGCTGCGTGACATCACGCAGGGTGGGCAGGATGGCCTGGATGCGGGTGTCGTCGGTGACGCGCCCGTCCTCCATGGGGACATTGAGGTCCACGCGGATGAGGACGCGCTTGCCGGTGAGGTCCGCCTCGTCGAGGGTGCGGAAAGCAGCCATGATGTCGGCTCCCCGCCCGGCCTCAGCCCAGCTTCCCGAGGGCGACGGCCGTGTCGGCCATGCGGTTCGAGAAGCCCCATTCATTGTCGTACCAGGACATCACGCGCACCAGCGTCCCGTCCATGACCTTGGTCTGGTCCATGTGGAAGGTGGAGGAGTGCGGGTCGTGGTTGAAGTCGATGGAGACGTTCGGGGCGTTGGTGTAGCCGAGCACGCCATTCAGCGCGCCGTCCGCCGCCGCCTTGATGGCGTCGTTGATCTCGGCGACCGTGGTCTTGCGCTTGGCCACGAACTTCAGGTCGATGACCGAGACGTTCGGGGTCGGCACACGGATCGACACGCCGTCAAGCTTGCCGTTGAGTTCCGGCAGGACGAGGCCCACCGCCTTGGCGGCGCCGGTGGAGGTGGGGATCATGGAGAGCGCGGCCGCGCGGGCGCGGTAGAGGTCCTTATGCACCTGGTCCAGCGAGGGCTGGTCGTTGGTGTAGGAATGGACCGTGGTCATGAAGCCGTGCTCGATGCCCACCGCATCATTCAGCACCTTCGCCACCGGGGCGAGGCAGTTGGTGGTGCAGGAGGCGTTGGAGACCACCACATGCTCATTGGTGAGCTTCTGGTGGTTCACGCCATAGACCACCGTGATGTCGGCGCCATCGGCGGGGGCCGAGACCAGAACGCGGCGGGCGCCGGCGGTGAGGTGGGCGGAGGCCTTGTCCTTCGAGGTGAAGATGCCGGTGCATTCCAGCGCGATGTCGACGCCGAGATCCTTGTGGGGCAACTGGGCGGGATCGCGCACCGCCGTCACCTTGATCTTGTTGCCGCCGATGAGGAGGAAGTCGCCGTCCACCTGAACCTCGGCCGGGAAGCGGCCATGCACGCTGTCGAAGCGCAGCAGGTGGGCGTTGGTCTCCACCGGGGCGAGGTCGTTGATGGCCACGACCTGGATGTCGGTGCGGCCCGATTCGATGATGGCGCGCAGCACGTTGCGCCCGATGCGACCGAACCCGTTGATGGCCACCTTCACCGTCATGTCTTCCTCCATTCGCCGGCCCTCAAGACCGGCCATTCCTTTAAGTCCGGCCGAAGCCGGCGGACGGGCGGCTATCGCGCCCGCGTCTCGTCACGCCTGCTTGAGCTGGGAAAGCGCCGCTTGTGCGACCGCTTCGGGCGTAATGCCGAAATGCTTGTAAAGTTCCTTGGCCGGGGCGCTGGCGCCGAAGCTGCTCATGCCGATGAAGGCCGCGTCCGAGCCGATGACGGCGTCCCAGCCCATGCGGATCGCGGCTTCCACGCCCACTTTCGCGGGCGCATCGCCGATCACCGCCGCGCGCTCGGCGGCGGGGCGGGCGAGGAACAGTTCGAACGAGGGCACGGAGACCACGCGGGTCGGCACGCCCTTCTCCTCCAGGAGCTTGCGCGCTTCGAGCGCGAGCGAGACTTCCGAGCCGGTGGCGAACAAGGACGCCTGGGCCGTGCCGCTGGCGGGCGCGATCTCATAGGCGCCCTCGGCGCTGCGATTGGCGCTGTCCGCGCCGCGCACCACAGGGAGGTTCTGGCGCGAGAGGATCAGCGCGCTCGGCCGGTCCTTGGCTTTGAGCGCGATCTCCCAGCACTCGGCGGTCTCCACCGTGTCGCAGGGGCGCAGGACCAGCAGGCCGGGAATGGCGCGCAGCGCTGCCAGATGCTCCACCGGCTGGTGGGTGGGGCCGTCTTCGCCGAGGCCGATGGAATCGTGGGTGAGCACATGGATCACCCGCTCGCCCATCAGCGCCGCGAGGCGGATGGCCGGGCGCGAATAGTCCGAGAACACCAGGAAGGTGCCCGAATCGGGGATGATGCCGCCATGGAGCGCGAGGCCGTTCATGGCCGCCGCCATGCCGTGCTCGCGCACGCCCCAATGGACGAAATCACCGGAGAAATCGTCGGGCGTGACGGACTTTTGGCCCTTGGCGCGGGTGTTGTTGGAGCCGGTGAGGTCGGCCGAGCCGCCCAGCATCTCGGGCACCGCCTTGGTGATGGCGTCCAGCGTGATCTCGGAGGACTTGCGGGTGGCCACCGCACCGCCGTCCGCGACCGCCTTGGCCTTCACCGCAGCAATGGCCTCGGCGAGCGCGCCTTCGGGGATCTCGCCCGCCATGCGGCGTTCGAATTCGGAGCGCTGCGCGGCGGGAAGCGCGGCGAGGCGCTTGTCCCAGGCCGCACGGGCGGCGGCGCCCTTGGCGCGGGCCTCGGCCCAGCCGGCTGCGGCATCGGCAGGAATTTCGAACGGGCCGGCATCCCAGCCGAGCGCGGCGCGGGTGGCGGCAATCTCGGCGGCGCCGAGCGGCGCGCCGTGGACCTTCTCGCTGCCGGCCTTGGCGGGCGAGCCCTTGCCGATCACGGTGCGGCAGGCGATGAGGCTCGGCGTGCCGGTCTTCTGCGCGGCTTCCAGCGCGGCGAGGATGGCGGCGGGGTCATGGCCGTCGATGCGCGTCACGTCCCAGCCCGAGGCGGCGAAGCGCGCCAGCTGGTCGGTGGAGCCGGACAGGTCCGTGGAGCCGTCGATGGAGATCTTGTTGTCGTCCCACATGACGATCAGCTTGGCGAGCTTCAGGTGGCCGGCAAGCTCGATGGCCTCCTGGCTGATGCCCTCCATGAGATCGCCGTCGGAGGCGAGGACATAGGTGAAGTGGTCCACCACCTCGTCGCCGAAGCGGGCCGCCATCAGGCGCTCGCCCATGGCCATGCCGACCGCGGTGGCGATGCCCTGGCCGAGCGGGCCGGTGGTGGTCTCGATGCCGGTGGTGACGAAATTCTCAGGATGGCCCGGGGTGAGCGAGCCGAGCTGGCGGAAGCGCTTCAGCTCGTCGATGGTCACGTTCTCGTAGC
This sequence comes from Aquabacter sp., assembly GCA_030147645.1. GTDB lineage: Bacteria > Pseudomonadota > Alphaproteobacteria > Rhizobiales > Xanthobacteraceae > Aquabacter. The sequence goes on from JASBUY010000409.1 coordinate 6,215, forward strand.
CCACCAGATGCAACAGCGCGTAGAGCAGCATGGAGCCGTGACCGGCGGAAAGCACAAAGCGGTCCCGGTCCGCCCAATGCGGCGCCGAGGGATCGAAGCGCATGACCTTGGAGAACAGCACGGTGGCGATGTCGGCCGCGCCCATGGGCAGGCCTGGATGGCCGGAATTGGCGGCTTCCACGGCGTCCATGGCAAGGAACCGGATGGCATTCGCCATGCGGTCGTGAAGGGTGCGGCTCGTCATGCGGGGCGTGTCTCCGGCGCCGGATGGCGCCCGTTCCGGACCAAAACCGAGGCTGGCGCGCAAGCTTCAGCCCAGGCGGCGGCAGTGATAACAGTGCCGCGCCGGCTGTCAAACCCAGCAATGTCCGAACGTCAAGTGCCCCGCCCCTGCGCGCGGCGCGGCCCGTCGTCGCGCCCAAGGGGCGGAGTCAAAGAAAAAAAACCCCCGGCCCCGCGAGCAAATTATTCA
>JASBUY010000418.1 GCA_030147645.1 Aquabacter sp.
GCGGCGCGCCCGGCGCCGGGACTGCATGTGGTGGCAACGCCCATCGGCAATCTTTCGGACATCACCGTGCGCGCGCTGGACATCCTGGCCGGTGCGCATGTGATCGCCTGCGAGGACACGCGCATCACCCGCCGCCTCACCGAGCGCTACGGCATCGAGACCCAGCTCGTCCCCTACCACGACCATAATGGCGCGAGCATGCGCCCGCGCATCCTGGCCCGGCTCGCCGCCGGCGAGGCGGTGGCGCTGGTCTCGGACGCGGGCACGCCCCTGGTCTCCGATCCCGGCTTCAAGCTGGTGGTGGAGGCGGCCGAAGCCGGCCATCGCATCCATCCCATTCCCGGCGCCTCCGCGCTGCTGGCTGCGCTGGTCGCGGCCGGCATGCCCACGGACCGGTTTCTCTTCGACGGCTTCCTGCCCCCCAAGGACGGGCAGCGCCGCAACCGCCTCGCCGATCTCAAGGGCATTCCCGCCACCCTGATCCTTTATGAAACCGGCCCCCGCCTGCCCGAGAGCCTCGCCGATCTCGCCGACATTCTCGGCCCCCGCCCGGCCGCGGTGTGCCGGGAACTCACCAAGGCGTTCGAAGAGGTCCGGCGCGGCGATCTCGCCGCCTTCGCGGCCCACTATGCCGGGGCGGGAGCGCCCAAGGGCGAGATCGTGCTGGTCATCGGCCCGCCCCAGGAGGCCGCCGTGCAGGACGCGGACGTGGATGCAGCCCTCACGCGGGCGCTCGGCGACCATTCCCTGAAGGATGCGGTCGCCGTGGTGGCGGGAGCCACCGGCCGGCCGAAGCGCGAGGTCTATGCCCGCGCCTTGGCCTTGACGCGGGGCGAGGATGCCTGAGAGGCCCGCCCCGGCGCGGCGGGCCGCCCACGACCGAGGACTGGCGGCGGAAACGCGGGCGGCCGCCCATCTCGAAGGCGCAGGCTTTGCCATCATCGCCCGGCGGGCGCGCACGCCCGCCGGAGAAATCGACCTGATCGCGCGGCAGGGCGACCTGCTGGTGTTCTGCGAGGTAAAGGCACGCGCCGACCGCGACACCGCCGCCTATGCCCTGCAGGCGCGCCAGCGCCGCCGCATCGCCGCCGCCGCCGAGGCGTGGCTCGCGGCCCATCCCGACCTCGCCCAGCTCGATGCCCGCTTCGACGCGATTCTCGTCGCAACCGGCGGCGCTTTGGAGCACCTTCCCGGTGCCTTTGAGTTGGACACATGAGTGCCTGCCAGATGAGTTGCTCCCGCCATGACTGACGCCATTGCCCCGTCCACGATCCGCACCATCGGAAATGTCATCGCCCCCCCGCGCTTCCTGATGTTCGCGGCGGTGCTGTTGGTCATGACGGCTGGCGGCGTCGCCCTGTTGGGATGGCGGATCGGGATCATGGTCGGCTTCGACATCGCCGCCCTCGTCTTCATTGCGTCCTGCTGGTCCTTGCTGGGTCGCAAGCCGGACGACATGCGCGATGCCGCAAAGCGCAACGACGCCAACCGCGCCTGGCTGCTGGGGCTGACCTTCCTCGTCACAGTGGAAATTCTGGTCGTGGTCGCCAATGAGCTGCGCGCATCGGGGAGCAGCAGCCCGACGCTCACCTTGCTCATCATCGTCACGCTGGTGCTCACCTGGGCCTTCAGCAATGGCGTGTTCACCCTCCACTATGCCTATCTCTTTTACTCGGTGGACGAGGAGGACAATGACGATGTGGGCGGCCTCGTCTTTCCTGGAACCCCGGAGCCAGGGTATTGGGATTTCATCTATTTTTCCTATTGTCTCGGCATGACCTTCCAGACCTCGGACGTCGACATCACCAATCCGGTGTTTCGCCGAGTGGTGACGCTGCATTGCCTGGCCGCTTTCCTGTTCAATATCGGCGTGCTGGCTTTCACCGTGAACGTGCTGAGCAACTGACGGAGCGATGGGGCAACACCACCCTGGCGAGCGCCGCCGCGCGCCCATAAATAAGGCCCGAGCTAGGGCATGCGCCGATCATGCCTGCATCGCAGGCTGGTCGGATCACGCGTCCTCTATCAATAAGTTCGAGGGCGATTCACCGATCAGATTGATTCAATGTGATCGGATCGCGTTCTAAGCCGCCATCCGGCGGCGTCCGGAGACGTCCATGTCCCTTCAGGTCGCGGTCCAGATGGACCATATCTCGCGCATCAATATTGCCGGAGATTCCACCTTCGCCTTGCTGCTGGAAGCTCAGAAGCGCGGCCATGCGCTGGTCCATTACGTGCCCGACCAGTTGGCGATGCGCGACGGCGAGGTGTTCGCCACCGTCGAGCCCCTGACGGTCAAGGATGAGCCGGGCGCCCATTTCAGCCTTGGCGAGCGGCGGCGCGTGCGCCTTGCCGACTATGACGTGGTCCTGCTGCGCCAGGACCCTCCCTTCGACATGGCCTATGTCACCTCGACCCACCTGCTGGAACGCATCCATCCCCGGACGCTGGTGGTGAACGACCCCGCCCATGTGCGCAATGCGCCGGAGAAGATTTTCGTCACCCATTTCCCGGACCTGATGCCGCCCACGCTCATTTCCCGTGACCTTGAGGAGATCAAGGCGTTCCGCGCCGAGTTCGGCGACGTGGTCATGAAACCGCTTTACGGCAATGGCGGCGCGGCCGTGTTTCGCGTGACCTCGGACGATCTGAATTTCGGATCGCTCTACGACCTGTTCTCCGTCACCTTCCGCGAGCCCTGGGTCATCCAGCGCTTCCTTCCCGAGGTGAAGGCGGGCGACAAGCGCATCATCCTGGTGGACGGGGAAGCGGCTGGGGCGGTCAACCGGGTGCCGAGCGAGGGCGACCTGCGCTCGAACATGGTGCGCGGCGGCGCGGCGCGCCCGACCGACCTCACCGACCGGGAACTGGAAATCTGCGCCCGCATCGGCCCGGCCTTGCGCGAGCGCGGTCTCCTCTTCGTGGGGATCGACGTGATCGACGGCAATCTCACCGAAATCAACGTGACCTCGCCCACGGGCCTGCGCGCCATCAAGCGCCTTGGCGGGCCTGACATTGCCGCGCAGATCTGGGATCGCATCGAGGACAAGCGGCGCGGATGAACCTTGCGGACGCCGGCGGGTTCTCCCCTCACCGGCGCCGTTCGGATGCCAGCACACCCCTTCCAGCGGGAGGCCCCATGCCCCAGCCCCTCAGCGTTTCCATTCCCCATCGCCTCGGCAAGGCCGAGGCCACCCGCCGCCTCCAGACCGGCCTCTCTTCCGCCCGTGCCCGCTTCGGCGACAAGTTGAGCGTGATGGAGGAGACCTGGACTGACGGCCACTTGGACTTCCGGGTCGCCGTGATGGGACAGGAGGCCGCCGGAATGCTCGACGTGGCGGAGGATGCCGTCCACCTCCAGGTCACCCTGCCCTGGCTGCTTCACATGATGGCTGAAAAGGCCAAGGCCCTGATCGACAAGCAGGGGCGCATCCTGCTGGAAAAGAAATAACGTCTCCGCGCCGCGCCCCGGCCCAGCGCCGGCGGCGCACCGCACGCCGCATGCCCCTTCGTCAGGCCGGCATGAGGACGAGGGTCAGCGTGTCGAGGGTGAAGGTGCCGTCCGCCTCGATGGCGAAATGCGTTTGCACCTCATCCGACGCCCCTCTTTGCAAGGAGCGGATCGCCGCCACATGGTCGGCAGGCGTCGCGATACGGGTCACCCAAGGACCGAAGTCCAGACGCAGGCGCCGCTCGGTAAGCGTCTCGACGATGAAGCCCGCCGCCTCGGCTGCCCTGATCCATTCCGACGCACGATAATCGCGCACGTGAGAGGGATCGCGCAGCATCTCGATGGTCTGAAGAAACGTGTCCAGCAGCGGGTTTTCGGGCGCGACGACATCCATGAACACCGCCCGCCCATCCGGCGCCACGACCCGGCGGGCATGGCGCAGGCCGCCCGCGAGATCCCGCCAGTGATGGGCGCTATAGCGCGAGGCCACCACATCGAAGCTCGCATCCTCAAACGGCAGAGCCTCGGCGGCCCCCTGCACGGTGGCAATGTTGGAGAAGCCCCGCCGTCCCGCCTCCGCCGCCACAACCTCCAGCATGGCGGGAGACAGGTCATAGGCGGTCACTTGCGCCACATGGGGCGCCGCCGTGAAGCTGACATGGCCGCCGCCGCATCCAAGATCCAGCAGACGGCCGTGATCCTGCCCGGCGAGGAGCAAGTCCAGCGCGTCGAGATCCGGGCCGCGCGCATGCACGGCGCTCGTCACATAAGCCTCGGCCTGCGCACCGAACTGGCGCGCGACGTGATCCTCAAGGGTGCCGGGCGCGGGCGACGACATGACCTGTCCTCCTGAAATCTGGTCCGGGCGCCATCCTATCAGGATGAGGGGCGATGTAAGGGGGCCCAAAAAAGACTTTTGTTCATACATTGTTCTTGCGCGCCTAAAGCGGCTTCGCTAGCCTTCCGCAATCCAGGGGCGCGGGAGGGGCACGTGATCCAGCGGGTAGCGACGGTCGCGTTCGAGGGGGTGGATGCCCGCCCGGTGGACGTGCAGGTGCATGTGGCGCCCGGCCTTCCGGCCTTCACCATCGTCGGCTTGCCGGACAAGGCCGTGACCGAAGCGAAGGAACGGGTGCGGGCGGCGCTCATCGCCTCGGGCCTGGCGCTGCCGGCCCGGCGCATCACCGTCAATCTGGCTCCGGCGGACCTTCCCAAGGAAGGCTCCCATTATGATCTGCCCATTGCACTCGGGCTGATGGCGGCCATCGGCGCCATTCCCTCCGACTGCCTGAACGGCTTCACGGTGGTCGGCGAGCTTGGCCTTGACGGGTCCATCGCGCCAGTGGCCGGCGTCCTGCCCGCCGCCATCGGCGCCAATGCGCGCGGTCACGGCCTGATCTGTCCGGCCGCCTGCGGCGCGGAAGCCGCCTGGGCGAGCCCAGACATGGAGATTCTGGCGCCCCTCTCCCTCATCGCTCTCGCCAATCACGTGACCGGACGGCAAGTGCTCTCGCGGCCCGATCCCCGCATGCGCGCGGCGCCGGGGGGCATGGCGGACCTGCGGGACGTGAAGGGGCAGGAAACCGCCAAGCGCGCGCTCGAAGTCGCCGCCGCCGGCGGGCACAATCTGCTCTATGTGGGGCCGCCCGGCGCGGGAAAATCCATGCTGGCCCAGCGCCTGCCCTCGATCCTGCCGCCTTTGACGCCGGCGGAAATGCTCGACGTCTCCATGATCGCCTCCGTGGCCGGCGCCATCGAGGACGGCGCCTTGGTGGACCGCCGGCCGTTTCGTGCGCCGCATCATTCCGCCTCCATGGCGGCGATGGTGGGCGGGGGCATCAAGGCGAAGCCGGTGGAGGTCTCGCTCGCCCATCACGGCGTGCTGTTCCTGGACGAATTGCCGGAATTCTCCCCGCAAGTGCTGGATTCCCTGCGCCAACCGCTGGAAACCGGCGATGTTCTCATCGCCCGGGCCAACCATCGCGTCACCTATCCCGCGCGCTTCCAGCTGATCGCGGCCATGAATCCCTGCCGCTGCGGGCAGGCGGGGGAGCCGGGGCACGCTTGCGCGCGCGGCCCGCGCTGCGTGCAGGATTATCAGGCGCGGCTCTCCGGGCCGTTCCTGGACCGCATCGATATTCATCTGGAAGTCCCGGCGGTGACGGCCGCAGACCTGGTCCGGCCGGCGCCCCAGGAAGGGTCCGCCGAGGTGGCAGAACGGGTCTTCGCGGCGCGGGCCGCGCAGGTCGAGCGCTATGCCGCTCTCGGCCGGCCCGACGTGCGCACCAATGCCCAGGCCAACGGCCCGCTTCTGGAAGCGGTGGCGACGCCCGATGGGTCGGGCCTCACCTTGCTGCGGGATGCGGCGGACGCCATGCGCCTGTCCGCGCGGGGTTATCACCGTGTGCTCAAGGTGGCGCGCACCTTGGCGGACCTGGACGGCGCGGAAGCAGTAGGCCGGCGCCATCTCGCCGAAGCCCTCGCCTATCGGGCGCTGGCTGACCGCCAGAAGATCGCGGCGTGATGGCTCGGAGACCGGGGGGAAACGGAAAGGAGCGCGAAAAAGCCGAATTTTGGCAAAGGGATACTGCAGCGCGGGCACTGCTGGCCGCGGCGGCCTTTCAGGCCCCCTCGACCTTTTCCAGCCGGCGGAAGGCGCCGCGATGATAGACGAGGGGCGCGTGCCCGCGATCCTGCAGGGCCACCACTTCGCCCACATAGATTTCA
>JASBUY010000421.1 GCA_030147645.1 Aquabacter sp.
TAGAGAATGCGTTACCCGATCAGCCTGCGATGCAGGCTGATCGGCGCATGCTCTAAAGGGTGCCGGTTCCCGCGAGATCGCTCAGCATGTCCAGCGCCACCGCCACCGAACGCAGGCGGATCTCCTCCCGTCCGAGGCCGCCGAACCGCATTTCGCGATGGCGCACCAGCCCGTCCTGCCGGGCGCATGCGAAATGGACGAGGCCCACCGGCTTTTCGGCCGAGCCGCCGCCGGGGCCGGCGACACCGGTAATGGAGACCGCGAGCCCGGTGCCCGCCGTCTTCAAGGCGCCGCGCGCCATTTCCCGCGCGGTCTGCTCGCTCACCGCGCCATGGGCGGCGAGGGTGGCTTCTGACACGCCGAGCATCGCCACCTTGGCCGCGTTGGAATAGGTGACGAAGCCGCGATCCACCACATCGGACGAGCCGGGAATGGCGGTGAGAGCGCCGGCCACGAGACCCCCTGTGCAGGATTCGGCCGTGGCGAGGGTTAGGCCGGCGGCGCGGCAGGCGGCGAGCACCGCCTCGGCGCGCGCATAAAGAGCAGCGTCCATCATTCCGGTGTCTCCTCCGGCAGGCGGATGGTGGCCGAGGCCATGGCAGCGATCCCTTCGCGGCGGCCGGTAAAGCCGAGCCGCTCGGTGGTGGTCGCTTTCACGCTGATGCGATCCACGCCGACGCCGGTGATTTGTGCGATTCGGGCGCGCATGGCGTCGCGATGCGGGCCGACTTTGGGTGCCTCGCAAATGAGGGTCAGGTCCAGATGGCCGATGCGCCCGCCGCGCGCGCGAACGCGGTCGGCCGCAAAGGCAAGGAACTGGTCGGAACGCGCGCCCTTCCATTGCGGGTCGCTGGGCGGGAAATGCGCCCCGATATCGCCTTCGCAGAGGGCGCCGAGGAGGGCGTCGGTGAGGGCGTGCAGGCCCACATCCGCGTCCGAATGCCCGTCCAGTCCCTGGCCGAAGGGAATGGCAATTCCGCCGAGCATCACATGGTCGCCGGGGCCGAAGGCGTGGACATCGAAGCCCGTTCCCATGCGCACGTCGTCGAGGCGAGGGGAGGGCGCGCCTGCGGCGCGATCAAGATCGGCCGGATGGGTCAGTTTCACGTTCTGCGCCTCTCCTTCGAAAACCGTCACCGGGTGCCCGGCATATTCCATCACGGCCGCGTCGTCGGTCAGGCCCTCCCGGCCGGCGACGAGCGCGGCATCATGGGCCGCGCGCAAAGCATCGTAGCGGAAAGCCTGGGGGGTCTGCACGGCGCGTAGCCCCGCGCGCTCTGGTGACGCCGTGACCCGGCCCTGCGAATCGACGCACTTCACCGTGTCGGTGACCGGCAGTCCGGGAATCGCCGCGCCGTAACGCTCGCCCGCCGCGATGGCCCGCGAGATCAGCGCCTGGGACAGATAGGGGCGGGCGGCATCGTGTACGAGGACGATGTCCGGCCTGTCATCGGCGAGCGCCGCAAGGCCGGCACGCACCGAGGCCTGGCGGTCCGCGCCGCCGGCGACGGGAGGGCGCAGCTTTTCAAGGCCCGCGACCGCCGATCGATAAAGTGAGTCGTCCTCGGGATGGATGACGACCTGGATGACGCCGATGTCGGGGTGGGCTGCGAGTGCGGCAAGGGCGAGCCGAAGGACGGGCACGCCATCGATGATGTGATATTGTTTAGGTACAGGTCCGCCGGCGCGGCTGCCGCGCCCCGCTGCCACCACGATTGCCGCACACAGCATCACTGAATTCACCCTTGCTTCTGCGCCCTTGAAGCGCGGCGGCCGGTTTGCCGCAAGTGGCAAGCGGATGGGCGTCCGCCGAAGCCGTATGCTGCGCCGTGGGCACAACCTAGGGTGCGCGTGCGCCCGGCGACTAGGGATCGATCACGCTGCCCTTGCATGGGCAGCGCGAATGTCTAGAATGTAGGCAAATGACAGGTGGCCTAATTTCTGTGCAGGAAAATCGCACCGTTTCTCTACCGCCCCTCGCCATCGGCGGGCATGTGCTGGCAAATCCCGTGCTGCTCGCGCCCATGGCCGGGATCACGGACGCCCCGGTGCGGCGCATGGCGGTGCGTCATGGCGCGGGTCTCGTCGTATCCGAGATGGTGGCGAGCGAAGCTTTGCTGTCCGGTCATGCAGAGATGACGCTGCGGGCGGAACGCGCCGGCGCGCCGCTCCACGCCGTGCAGCTTGCCGGCAACGATCCCCATTGGATGGCCGAGGCCGCGCGCATGGCCGAGGCGGAGGGGGCGGACATCATCGACATCAATATGGGCTGCCCCGCAAAGCGGGTGACAACCGGCGCGGCCGGGGCTGCTTTGCTGCGGGACATGCCGCTCGCCGGGCGCATTCTGGATGCGGTTCGCGCGGCGGTGCGCCTGCCTGTGACGGTGAAGACCCGCCTGGGCTGGGAAGCTGGCGCACCCACCGCGCCCGCGCTGGCACAATTGGCGGAAAAGGCGGGCCTTTCGCTGGTGACGGTTCATGGCCGCACGCGCTGCCAATTCTACAAGGGCACTGCCGACTGGGCCGCCATTCGGGCGGTGACCGAGGCGGTGCGCCTGCCCGTGATCGCCAATGGCGATCTCACCGATGCCCGCGATGCCCCGGCCATGCTGGCGGCCTCGGGCGCGCAGGGCGTCATGATCGGCCGCGGCGCGCAGGGCCGGCCCTGGTTTCCGGGCCATGTGGCGCGCTTTCTGACCACCGGACGGGTCCCGGCTCCGCCGAGCCTGGAGGCGCAGCGCGACATGCTGCTCGAACTCTATGAGGGCTGGCTGTCGCTCTATGGCGTGGTCCTCGGGGTGCGTCAGGCCCGCAAGCATGTGGGCTGGGCGCTGGAAGCCGCTGCGGACTGTGCCGGCCCTGCCGCCCTTACGCCCGGCTGGGTCGCGGCCTGGCGCGAACGTCTTCTCACCTGCGAGGAGCCGGACCGTGTCCGCACCGGCATCCGCGCTGCATTCGATGATCTCAATTGGAGGGCCGCGGCATGAAGGCGGACACCAAGCGGCGACCGGAGCCGGAGCCGCCTTTCACGCGGGCCATCCTGGACGCTGTTCCCCATCCCGTGGTGACGCTCTCCGATACCGGGCAGATCGTGGACGCCAATGTGGCCGCCGAGGCCTTTTTCGAGGTGAGCCTGCCGGTGCTGCGGCGCCGCCCCTTTGCGGAATTCGTGCCCTTCGGCACGCCCTTGCTGGGCCTCATCGATCAGGTGCGGCTGCGCGGGGCGCCGGTGAACGAATATCGCGTCGATCTCGGCACGCCCCGCAATGGCGGGGAGCGCGTGGTGGACATCCACGTGGCGCCGGTTTCCGAGCGCGCGGGCCATGTGGTGGTGATGCTCCAGGAGCGCACCATCGCGGACAAGATGGACCGCCAATTGACCCATCGCGGCGCCGCCCGCTCCGTGAGCGCGCTCGCCTCCATGCTGGCGCACGAGATCAAGAACCCGCTTTCCGGCATTCGCGGCGCGGCCCAATTGCTGGAACAGTCCGCCGGGGATGAAGACCGCGCGCTGACCCGTCTCATCTGCGACGAGGCGGACCGCATCGTGAAGCTTGTGGATCGGATGGAGGTCTTCTCCGACGAGCGCCCCGTGTAGCGCGAGCCGGTCAATATCCATGCGGTGCTGGAACATGTGCGGACCCTGGCGGCCTCGGGCTTCGGCCGCCATGTGCGCTTCGTGGAGGAATATGACCCCTCGCTGCCGCCGGTTTTCGCCAATCGCGATCAGCTGATTCAGGTCTTCCTCAATCTGGTGAAGAATGCGGCGGAAGCCATCGACGGCGAGGCGGACGGCGAGATTCAGCTCACCACCGCCTTCCGGCCCGGCGTGCGGCTCACCGTGCCGGGCACCACGAGCCGGGTCAGCCTGCCGCTTGAATTCTGCGTGCGCGACAACGGCAAGGGCGTGCCCGACGACCTGCTGCCGCACCTGTTCGACCCCTTCGTGACCACCAAGCCGACCGGAACTGGCCTCGGCCTTGCATTGGTCGCGAAGATCATCGGGGACCATGGCGGCATCGTTGAATGCGACAGCCAGCCCCGGCGAACCACCTTCCGGGTGCTCCTGCCTATGTATCGCGGCAAGCGCGCCTCCGCCGAAGACAACTGAGGGATCCATGCCGACAGGAAGCATCCTGGTCGCCGACGACGACGCCGCCATCCGCACCGTGCTCAACCAGGCTCTCTCACGGGCCGGCTATGAGGTGCGCTCCTGCGGCAATGCGGCCACCTTGTGGCGATGGGTCAGCCAGGGGGATGGCGATCTCGTCATCACCGACGTGGTGATGCCCGACGAGAACGCCTTCGACCTCCTGCCGCGCATCAAGAAGGCGCGGCCGGATTTGCCGGTCATCGTCATGAGCGCGCAGAACACCTTCATGACCGCCATCCGCGCCTCCGAGCGCGGGGCTTACGAATATCTGCCGAAGCCCTTCGACCTGAAGGAACTGATCTCCATCGTCGGCCGCGCCTTGGCGGAGCCGAAGAAGGCGGATGCGCGCGGCCATGGCGGGGAAGACCAGGACAATATCCCGCTGGTGGGCCGCTCGCCCGCCATGCAGGAAATCTATCGCCTGCTCGCCCGCCTCCTGCAGACCGACCTCACCGTGATGATCGCGGGCGAGAGCGGCACCGGCAAGGAACTGGTGGCGCGGGCGCTGCACGATTACGGCAAGCGCCGCTCCGGGCCCTTCGTCGCCATCAACATGGCGGCGATCCCGCGCGACCTGATCGAGAGCGAATTGTTCGGCCTCGAGAAGGGGTCGTTCACGGGGGCCACCACGCGCAATCCCTGCCGCTTCGAGCAGGCCTAGGGCGGCACGCTGTTCCTGGACGAGATCGGCGACATGCCCATGGAGGCGCAGACCCGCCTGCTGCGCGTGCTCCAGCAGGGCGAATACACGACGGTCGGCGGGCGCACGCCCATCAAGACCGACGTGCGCATCATTGCCGCCACCAACACGGACCTGCGCACGCTGATCCAGCAGGGTCTGTTCCGCGAGGATCTGTTCTTCCGCCTGAACGTGGTGCCGCTGCGCCTGCCGCCGCTGCGCGAACGCTCCGAGGACGTGCCGGATCTGGTGCGGCATTTCTTCCTTCAGGCGGAGCGGGAGGGCCTGCCGGCG
>JASBUY010000425.1 GCA_030147645.1 Aquabacter sp.
AAGACGCTGGTGGGCAAGCTCTCCAAGAAGGAACTGGTGGAGGAGGAGGCCCGCAAGGCCCAGGCCTGCTGAGGTCCGAGCGGGCGGTTTGGCTCCGCTTCACCCCGCCGTTTGCCACGGCCGCGCATGCGTGTATGTTCCGCCGTCCTTGGTCCTGAACGGACGCGGCGCAGGGCTTCATTGCGCGCAACGTCTGTTTTCACGCATGACCGGCGCCCCGGCGCCTCAGGGTTTTGAGCATCAGCGGCGGCTGTTCGGGCCGTCCGCCAGGGAAAGACGCGCGCATGGCCCGCGATACGCTGGACGCAACGCCCCTTCACTCGCGCGACGAATTGGTTGCGTGGATGGAAGGGGGCAATAAGCCCGAAAGTGCCTTCCGCATCGGCACCGAGCACGAGAAGATCCCCTTCACGCTTGGGCGTCACGAACCCGTTCCCTATCACGGCCCGGTCGGCATCCACGCCGTGCTGGAAGGGATGAAGGCCAAGACCGGCTGGGACCCCATTCTGGAAGGCGAGACACTGATCGGTCTCGCGGATCCGCGCGGCGGCGGCGCCATTTCCCTGGAGCCGGGCGGACAATTCGAATTGTCCGGCGCGCCGCTCATGTCGATCCACGAGACCTGCTCGGAGATCAACACTCATCTCTCCCATTTGCGCGAAGTGGCGGACCCGCTCGGTCTCGGCTTTCTCGGCATCGGCATGAGCCCCAAATGGACGCGGGCGGAGACGCCCGTAATGCCCAAGGGCCGTTATCGCATCATGTCGGCCTATATGCCCAAGGTGGGCACGCTGGGCCTCGACATGATGTTCCGGACCTGCACGGTTCAGGTCAATCTCGACTTTGCCTCCGAGGCCGACATGGTGCGCAAATTGCGCGTCAGCCTCGCGCTCCAGCCCATCGCCACCGCGCTTTTCGCCAATTCCCCCTTCACGGAAGGCAAGCCGAACGGCTTCTTGTCCTTCCGCTCGGAAATCTGGCGCCACACGGACGCGGACCGTTCCGGCATGCTGGCCTTCGCCTTCGAGCCGGGCATGGGGTTCGAGCGCTATGTGGATTACGCCCTCGACGTGCCCATGTATTTCGTGAAGCGCGGCGAGACCTATATCGACGTGGCGGGCTCCTCTTTCCGCGATCTGTTGGCGGGTCGCCATCCGGCTCTGCCGGGCGAGGCCGCGACCCTGTCCGACTGGATCAACCATCTCTCGACCATCTTTCCGGAAGTGCGCTTGAAGCGCTTCCTGGAAATGCGCGGTGCGGATGCGGGACCCTGGGCGGAATTATGCGGGCTGCCGGCCTTCTGGACCGGGCTACTCTATGACCGCACGAGCCTCGATGCCGCCTGGGAGATCGCCAAGGACTGGACGGACGAACAGCGCCAGCGCTTGCGCGACGATGTCCCTCGCCTCGCCTTGAAGGCCGAAATCGGCGGCCGCAGCGTTGCGGAGGTGGCGCGTGCGGTTTTGGAGATTTCACGCGCCGGCCTGGCGCGCCGCGCCATGCGGGACAGCCAAGGCCGCGACGAGACGCGGTTCCTCGCACCGCTCGAAGAGACCCTGGCCAGCGGGCGGACACCTGCGGAGCGTCTCCTGGAGCTATACGCGGGGCCGTGGCACGGCTCCGTAGAGCCTGCCTTCACCGCCCTCGCATACTGAGATAAGCGCGCCGCTGGCACGCTTATGGGCATCTCTCCATGTGCCTCGCGCATGGCCGCCATGTGATCCCGCCCGCTTATGCGATGCGCCCGGTTGGGCGAAACAAGAGCGGCAGGAGACACGCATGCCGCAGCCGTCCAGCCCCGCCCAGTCTCCGTTCGGTCTTGCGGATTTTGGGCTCTATGCCGCCACGGTGTTGATCTTCAGTTCCGGCTGGCTCCCGTTGCGCTTTCAATTGGGCGTCGTGGCACCGGAAGTCTCGCTGGTTTGGCGCTTCACGGTCGCAAGTTGCTGCATGTTCGCCGTGGCGAAGGCGAGCGGCGCGCGGCTGGGCTTCCCAGCGCGTGATCACGCCCTATTCCTGGTGCTTGGGGCGTCGCTGTTCTCCTTGAACTTCCTCGCCTTTTACTATGCCGGCTTCCATCTGGCGTCTGGCCTCCTCTCCGTCCTGTTCGCGCTCTCGGCGGTGCTGATTCCCATCATGTCCGCCGCCGCTTCGCGCTCGTGGCCACGGCCGCGCATCCTGGCGGGTGCGGTTCTCGGCGTGGCGGGGGTCGGTCTGGTCTTCGGCCCGGTCCTGTCGGAGCGTGGCTTGGGCTCTGGGCTGCATCTCGGCCTGTTCGCGGGGCTCGCGGGGGCGCTGCTCTTCTCCTTCGGCAGCATGATGTCCATGGCGGTCGGGCGGCGGGGCCTGCCGCAGGCGTCCACCAATGCGTATGGCATGGCCTATGGCCTGTTGATCCTCGCGGCCATCGCGCTCGTGAAAGGGGACACGTTCGAGGTGGAGTGGACCGCGCGCTATCTCGGCGCATTGGCCTATCTCATCCTCTTCCCGACTTTGCTCGGCTATGCGGTGTATTTCCGGCTGATCTCACGGATCGGCGCGAGCCGCGCCGGCTATGGCACGGTGGTCATGCCGGTGCTCGCTTTGCTCATCTCATCCCTGGTGGAGGATTTCCACTGGACGCTCGCCGCCGCCTTGGGCATCGGCCTCGTGCTGATCGGGAATGTCATCGTCCTCGGCGCAGGCAAGGCCCGCTGATCATTCGGCGGCGTCGGATTCCGTCACATTATCCAGTCCCTGGATGATGTGGTGGGCGAGCGCGTCGGCCAGCAGCGAGGGCTCGTGCCGGTTGCGCAAAAGGCCGATGTCGCACGGAGGAAGCGGCGGAAAGCCGTCCGCGGGACCAAGGACCCGCATGCCGGGCCGCAGCGCCGATTCGGGGAAGACCGAGACCGCGAGGCCGGCCAGCACCGCCGCCGAGACCGCGCCGGCATTAGGGCTTGCATAAAGCACCCGGTGGGCGCGCCCGATGCGGCCCAATTGCTCCATGGCTGTGATGCGCCAAAGGCATGTGGGGCGCCCCAGCGCCAGCGGAATGGGCGTTTCCTGGTGGATGGCATGGCGCGCGGAGGCGACCCAGAGCAGCCGCTCGCGCCGGATCACCTGCGCATTGCGCGCGGAATTTTCCGTGTAGGTGATGATGGCAAGGTCCAGCGTGCCGGCCCGGATGCGCTCGGACAGGTCGCTGCTCGGCTCGCAGATGACGGTCAATTCCACGGACGGATGGGTGCGCGAGAAGCGGGCCATGATTTCCGGGAGATAGCGGTCCGCATAATCGTCCGGCACGCCCAGGCAGACATGCCCCGACAAGGTGGCGTCGGTAAAGCTCGCGACCGCCTCCAGGTTCAGCTTGACGATGCGGCGGGCATAATCGAGCAGCCGCTCGCCGTCCTCCGTGAGGCGCGAGGTTCGACCGTCGCGCGCGAAAATCGGGCGCCCGACCCTCTCCTCCAGCCGCTTCATCTGCATGGACACCGCCGACTGCGTCTTGTGAACCACTTCAGCGGCACGGGTGAAGCTGCCTGTCTCCGCAATGGCCACGAACGTCCGCAACTGATCGGCATCCAAGAGCAAGGTCATGACGTCACCTCATCATCAAAAATGATGATAAATGGGATGAATAACATTCGCTAGTTTGATTTCACAAAGCAGTGCACACCCGTTTTGGCGCTGCAGGGACACCGTTCGGCACTCGGGAAATCGGGTGGATCGCGAACCGCGATCAGACGACCTTCGGCGCCCGAACTGGAGATATACTCATGCTTTACGGAGAGACCCGCGCGGCCCTCGTCGCACCGGTCGGCTCAGCGCTGGCCCTTGTCCTGCTCAAGATGTCGAACGCCGCTGTGAAAGCCGCGCGCGCCATTGAGCACCGCCGCGCCCTCCGTCAGCTGGGTCAGCTCGACGACCATATGCTGCGCGATATCGGTCTCACGCGCGGCGACCTCCTGGACGCTGCGTCCGAGCCACTGTGGCGGGATTCGACCCATGTCTTGGTGACCCGCACCGTGGAGCGGCGGGCGGCGGCGCGCCTGCGGGCGCGCGAGCGGGGCTGAAACATCGTTCGGCCGGAGAAGGCCGCATTTTCGGGCGGTGGAGCCCCTCGAAGCCGCCCATCTTGGGCCCGTGCCGACCGCAACCGGCACGGGCCTTTTTTCTGCGTCCTATTTCGGCGGACGCGGCTTGTGGGACTGGCCGGACGCCCGGTCGAGCATCTGGCTCCAATATTCGGCCATGGGCAGCAGGCCGAACGGGTCATAGGGGCTCTGGGCGCTACGCTCGCGCTGCGCGCCGGGCGGGAAGCCGGTGGAGAAGAGCTGAGCGAAATAATCCTGCAGCGGCCAATGGCCGAGCGGCGGGGGAGCCGGCGGCGGGGGCGGTGGCGGGGGCAGGGGAGCGGCGGGCTTCGGCCCGGCACCGCCCATGGCGGCGAGCGAGGCTTCGATCATTTCCTGCCACGCCGTGATAGCGCCTGAGCCGCCAAAGCTGCCGGGCGAAGACCAGGGCGAGCGCACCATCATTTCAGCGAAGCTGTCCACCCACGGATTTCCCGTGCGCCGACCGCCCGACGCCATCATGGCAGCGAGCCCGTCCACCCAGGGATTTCCGGTGGGTTCGGGCTGGCCGCTGGCCCGCGCCAGCATGCCGGCGAGCATCTGGTTGAGCGCGCCGGAGGCCGCGAGCGACTTGGTAAGGCCCCCCATCAAAAGGGACGCAAACGCCGGCGCGGTCTGCTTGACGACTGCGACGCCGAGGCCCGTGGAGGCTGCGGCGTGGTTCATCACCGCGCGCGTCACCTCGGGCGAGCCGAACACCGCCTCAAGCGCGCTGGCGCCCGGCTGCGAGAGATCGCCGGGCGAGGCGGGGCTGCGGTCGTAGAGCGCCGCATAGGGGCCGCGCATCATCAGGACCATGAGGTTGGCGAGCCCCTCCGGGCTCTGCATCGATTTCTGCAAACCCATGGCAAAGGCCGGCATCAGGGCCTCCGCGGCGACCTGGGCCTGTTGCACCGAAAGCCCATAAAGCCGGGCGAGGTTGTTCAGCCCCTCGCCTCCCTGAGCCGCACGCACCATTTGAACGAAAGGATCCATTGGCCGCCTCCTGGAGGAAGTCTATGCCATGGTCCTGCCAAAATCACGGACTCATCCGCGCCGGGCGCAGGGAAGCATGCTTCACCCGGAAAATTCGGTCTCGTGGGAGAGGACGTCCTGCGCCTCCGCATTGAGTGGACGGGCGGGCTTTTCCGGCTGGGTCAGCGGCTCGGGTTCGAGCTTCCGGGTCGGCATGAGATCGAGGCCCGCGTACAGGCCCTCTTCCACCTGACGCTCCAGGCGCGCCCGATCCTTGGCCCGCACTTCCGCGACGAGGCTCGCCACCGCGTCTCGCTCCAGGCCCAGCGCTTCCAGGGTCCGCGCGCCGAAGGAGAAGGCGGATTCCAGCGTTTCGCGCATCTCGTAATCCACGCCCTTGCGCAGTAGGTCCATGGAATGGGCGCGGTCGAAACTGCGCACATGCAGGCGCACATGGGGCATGGCGGCCTGGACCATATCCACGATCCGGTCCGCCGATTCGCGATCGTCGATGCAGACCGCGATGACCTCCGACTGGTCGGCGCCGGCCGCCCGGAGCACATCGAGCCGCGTGCCGTCGCCATAATAAATGTGAACGCCGAACCGGCCGGCGCTCTGAATCATCTCGACGTCATTGTCGATGATGGTGACATCCACCCCTTCCGCCAGGAGGCATTGGGAGACGATCTGCCCGAAGCGGCCGAAGCCGATGACCAGGACGCGGCCCTCCGCATTGGAAAAGTCGTCGGGTTCGGGCTCGGGGGCATTGCGGCGGAATTTCGGGAGCACGTGAGTGACGCCAGCGAACGCGAGGGGGCCGACCATCATGGTGATGGCGGCGGTTGCGGTGAGAAATTCGCTCTGCTCCCGGCTCAGCAGACCGCTCGCGAGTGCAAGGGGAAAGAGCACGAAGGCGAATTCGCCCGCCGGCATGAGAAGCGCGCCCGCGCGCGCGGCGTCCGAGCGGGTGGTGTGGTCGGTCCTATAAAGGGCGAAGACAACAAGGAATTTGATGGCGGTGATGAGCAGCGCCGCCGCGATCAGCGGCAGGATGTGCGGCAGGAGAACCCGCATGTCCAAGGACATGCCGATGCCCATGAAGAAGAGCGAGAGGAGAAGGCCGCGGAAGGATTCGATATTGGCCTCAAGCTCGTGCCGGAACGTACTTTCCGACAGCAGGAGTCCGGCGAGGAATGCGCCGAGCGCCATGGACAGTCCCACGGCCGCCATGAGGCCCGCTGCCCCGAGAACCACCAGGAGCGCGGCCGCCGTCATCGCCTCACGCGCGCCTGAGCGGGCAAGGAGGCGGAATAAGGGATTGAGCAGATAGCGGCCCGCCA
>JASBUY010000439.1 GCA_030147645.1 Aquabacter sp.
TGGCGGGCATCGATGTGGTGCGCGAGGAATTCTTCCCCGTGGACACCACGGATTTCGAACCCATCGTCGCGCGCATGCTCGAGCCCAAGCCGGACATCTTGTGCTGGGACACAGCCTATGAGCCATTCGTGGATGCGCTCACCCGCGCCGCCCATCGGCAGGGCTTCAACGGCCAGCTTCTCTCCTGCACCTGCGACAATTACCGTCAGCTCATCCGCCAGACGGACGCAGCCTTCATGGAGGGGTTCGTCTTCCAGTTCCCCGACTTCGACGACCCGGCGCTGGCGGATTCGCAGGTGAATTTCGAGAATGCGGACGCCTTCTACCGCGAATATTGCGAGCGCTTTCCCGGCTCCTGGAGCGCGGTGTCGTGGGAATATGCCTCGACGCTGGAGCTCTGGCGCATGGCGGTGCAGCGCGCGCGCTCGGCTGAGCCGTTCTCCGTGCTCGCCATGATGAAGTTCGGCGGCGTCGGCCACCATGCGTTCGGCGAGGCGATCTGGTGGGGGCACGAATTGTTCGGCATCGACAATGCGCTGGTGGGCGACTGGCCGGTGGTGCAGATCGAGGCCGGCAAGGCGCGCATCCAGGAAATGGTCTCCATCCATGACTGGCTGAAGCGGCACACCGACGTGCTCGTGCGCCATTTGCGGGCCATGAACCTCATGTGGGACCAGCGCCATGCGACCGCCGTGAGCGGCCAAGTGGCATTCGCTCAGGACGACGTGTAGATCAGCTCTTCCTGCATGTTGGAAATGTAAAGCCGCATGCACTCCACCGCGCTCTCGATGTTGCGGCGCTCCAGCGCCACATAGATGGAGCGCAGGCCCTGCTTCGCCTCCTTGATGCGCGCCGGGGTGAGCGAGCGGGTCTTGTTCAGCGACCATTGGGGCTCTCGGCGGATGTCGTGCATGATCCGATACATAGCGATCAGCAGCGCATTGTGGGTGCCCTCGCACAGGGTCATGAAAAAGTCCCGCTCCAGATCCGCGAACCGCCCCGCCTCGGTGGTGATCTCGTCCACCTGCTGAAGCACCGCGCCGAGCGCCGTCTGGTCACGATAGCTCATATAGATCGCGGCGAGGCGCGCGATCTCCGGCTCGAAAATGGCTCGGGTGATGTTGATCTCGAAGGGCGAGACCACGTCCGCGAGCGGCGGCTCATTCTCTTGCGCCGGTGCCTCGATATCGGCGGGCGTGACCGCGCCGCGATAGGTCACGAAGGTGCCGCTGCCCACGCGCTTGGCGAGCATGCCGAAGCCTTCGAGAAAGGCCAGCACCTGCCGCAACGTGGCGCGCGAGGTGCCCAATTCCTCCGCCAGCGCCCGCTCGGCGGGAATGCGGGTGCCATAGGGATAGGCCCCGGTGCGCAGGCGCAGGAAGAGATCCCTCGCCAGCACTTTGACCTCCGCCTTCACGAAGGGGTGGGTCGCGCCATCCTCCTCCCATGGCGCCAGCAAGGCGTCCTTGTCCGTCATGTGTCGGGCTCCGTTTGAGGACAGATGAGATCGATCAGGGGCGCGAAGGCGCAGAAGGCGAGGCACGCCTCCAGTTGAGCCCCCAAGGGTGCGGGCGCGCCGAACGGCGGGCCGGCGGTGGCGATGTCTTCCACCTGCGCCGCCAGCACGTCGCGCGCGCCACCGCGGTCCAGGGTGCCCGCCCGCACGGCACGCACCGCCGCATCCAGCAGTCGGGGCATCGGGGCGAGGGCTGCATCCTCGCAGGCGAGATGGCGGTGCAGGGTCTCCGGCGCTCCCGCGCGCGTGAAGGCGTTGGCTTGCGCGAGCCATCGCCCCCGCTCGGCGAGGGACAAGGCGCGATGGCGCAGGAACCGCGCGAAAGGGTCCGCATGGCGGCTCGCGAGCCGCAGATGGAAGGCGGAACTGCGCGCCGGCAGCCGCATCTCTTCGCTCGCCGCGCGTTCGCGAATCGCCTGCCAGGCGGCGCTCGACGGGTGAGTGGCGTCCCTCTCCACCTCACACACCGTTACGGCTGCGAGATTCGTCAGGGCGACGGCATGAACCGGCATGCCGGGAAACGCACCGGCCGCGACCCGCTCCGCCTCGGCCCATAGCGCTCGGGCGCGACCGACATGGCCCACCTGAGCAGCCCGGAAGCCAGCGAGGGTCAAGCTGAACCAGTTTTCACCTTCATGACCCAAGGGAAGACGCCTCAACCAAAATTCACCGAATATAACCAAATATAACCAATCAAGCGCCCCTGTCGATACCCCCTTCCTTTGATCCAAATTTAGGCAAAATAGGCGAGGCTTGATGAAGAATCGTTCTTGATGAGAAATAAATTTTATCTGAGATTAATCCAATCAGCCGCCCTTAAGTGACGGCCGCAACAATTTAAAACCAATTAAATAAAAAACCGGTCCAGATTGGTTCAGCCAACCGAGAGGGGTTGCACACATGACCATGGAAGTCACCGCGCCCATTGCGCTTGGGCAGACGAGTGAGTTGAAACGCGCCATCGATTGGCGCGGCGCCTTCTGGGTGGCGAGCGGCGTTCCTGCGCTCGTCCTCTTCTCCATCGGCGGCATCGCCGGCACCACCGGCAAGGTGGCGTTCCTGGTCTGGGCCTTCTCCATGGTGATGGGCTTCATCCAGTCCTTCACCTATGCGGAGATTGCCGGCCTGTTCCCCAACAAATCGGGCGGGGCGTCGGTCTATGGCGCGGCCGCCTGGGTGCGCTATTCCAAGCTCATCGCGCCGCTCTCGGTGTGGTGCAACTGGTTCGCCTGGTCGCCGGTGCTCTCGCTGGGATGCTCCATCGCGGCGGCCTATATCCTCAATGTGCTCGCGCCCATTCCCGGCGCCGACAGCCCGCAAGTGGCGGCCTGGATCGCCGCAAACGCAAGCTCGGTCACCGCCGAATCGCCCCGCGTTGCCGAATGGCTCGCGCTGAATGCGGGCAAGACCCCGCAAGACGCGGTCGCCGCCCTTCTCGCCTTGGATGGCGTCGCCGCCTTCACGCCCGCGTTGCGGAGCTGGACCCTGTTCTCCCATAGCCTCGGGCCGGTGAGCTTCTCGCTCAATGCCACCTTCTGGATCGGCGCGGTGCTGATGCTCATCACCTTCGCGATCCAGCATCGCGGCATTCTCGGCACCGCCAATGTGCAGAAATATATCGGCCTGCTGGTGATCGTGCCCATGCTGATCGTGGGCATCGTCCCGATCCTCACGGGCCAGATCAACTGGTCCAACTACACGCCGCTGGCGCCGCTCGCCGTCGCATATGCGCCGGACCTCGGCGACTGGAGCATCGGCGGTTGGACGCTGGTGCTCGGCGGCCTCTTCATCGCCGCCTGGTCGACCTACGGCTTCGAGACCGCCATTTGCTACACCAGCGAATTCCGCGATCCAAAGACCGACACCTTCAAGGCCATCTTCTATTCCGGCCTGCTGTGCCTTCTGCTCTACACGCTCGTTCCCTTCACCTTCCAGGGCGTGCTGGGCCTTGAGGGCATGCTGGACCCCACCATCGTCGACGGCTCCGGCGTCGCTGCGGCAATGGCCGGCATGGTGGGCGGCGGCGCGATCGTCTCGCACCTGCTGATCCTGCTGATGATCCTCGCCCTCATGCTGTCCATCATGACGGCCATGGCGGGCTCCTCGCGCACCCTCTATCAGGGCTCGGTGGATGGCTGGCTCCCGCGCTATCTCAGCCACGTCAACGACCATGGCGCGCCGACGCGGGCCATGTGGACGGACCTCATCGTCAATCTGTTCGCGCTGTCGATCGCCGCGGCGGACGCCACCAGCTTCT
>JASBUY010000445.1 GCA_030147645.1 Aquabacter sp.
GCGGACCGCTGGATGGAGGAAGGCTACGGCGCCCTGCGTGTCATGGAGCGCCATCTGGAGCAGCGACGTTTCTTCGTCGGCGATGTGCTGACCATCGCGGACCTGGCGCTTTATCCGCACACCTGGCTCGCGCCGGAGGGAGATTTCGATCTCGGGGCCTTCCCTGCAGTTGGGGCCTGGCTCACTCGTGTTGCGGACGAGACGGGAGGCCTCGACCTGGATTGGAGGCCGCCGCTCGCCTCGGTGCTCCAAGCTGGGCCTGTCGCGGATGTCGGACCCATCTTTCAGGCTGGATAATGGGGATGACGGGCATAATCTCACGCCGGCGTGAATAGTGCCTTGATTTTGCCGCGTTTTTTCCAAGCCGCGGCCCAGGCCCGCCACAATCGCATCGCGACCGAAGCGCAACCTGCATGGAGTCAACGGAACCGAATCACCTGATTCGGCTTTTCCGAAAGCAGATGCCGTCAAACGAGTGATCCGCCATGTCCGAGTTTCGCGATTTCGCCATGCTGCGTGTCGGCGCCTCGCCGGCCGATCCCGAGGCCCTTGCCCGTGCCGTGCGCAAGCACAAGGCCGGCGACGTGATGGCTCAGGTCGCCCTCACCTTTGCCTTGATGTTGGCCATTTGCGCGGTAACCTTCGTATTAACCGTGGATCGCGCCGCCGCCATGGTCATGAGCGCGAGCCTTGGTTCTGAGGAGATGACGATGGTCACGCACGCATTCGGCGCAATGCCCCTGGCGATCCTTGCAGTTCTCGCGCTCGGCGGCTCGCTGCTGGTGGCTTATCGCGCCGCCCGCCAGTCGGACGAAGCGCGGCTCATTCGGGTTCCGGTGCGCGCGCGCCGTCCGCGCGGATGACGTCCAAAGCTGCCACACGCGCGGCGGCTTTTGTATTTGCTTTGAGTGTAATGGGTCCGGCGGAGAGCGCGCCGGACCGGTTTGAAGGGGTCGAGGTTCGCATCCTTGCCTTTGCTGCTGGGCTTGAGCATCCCTGGTCCCTCGCCTTCCTGCCCGACGGCCGTCTTTTAGTGACAGAACGCCCCGGCCGCCTTCGCGTGGTCGGGCGCGACGGAAAGATCTCTGCGCCCATTCGCGGGCTTCCGCAGGTCTATGCCCAGGGCCAGGGCGGGCTGCTCGACATCGCGCTCGACCCGGATTTTGCCCGCAACCGCCTCATCTACTGGAGTTATGCCGAGCCTCGCCCGGATGGTGCGGGGACGGCGGTCGCTCGTGGCCGGCTGGTGTCCGACCTGTCGCGTTTGGAGCGGGTGGACGTGATTTTCCGCCAGGAACCGTCTGGCTCGGGGAGCAACCATTTCGGTTCGCGGCTGGTCTTCGGGCGCGACGGGATGCTCTTCATCACTCTGGGCGACCGCTATTCGCTCCGCGACAAGGCGCAGGATCTCTCCACCACCCTCGGCAAGGTGGTTCGGATCAACCCCGACGGGTCCATTCCCAGCGACAACCCCTTCCGCAACACGCCTGGCGCGCGGCCTGAAATCTGGAGCTACGGCCACCGCAATGTGCAGTCGGCCGCGCTCGCGCCGGACGACGGGGCGCTTTGGACGGTGGAGCATGGCGCGCGCGGCGGTGATGAAGTGAATATCCCGCGGGCCGGCCGCAATTATGGGTGGCCCATCATCACCTATGGTCGCGATTATTCCGGCGCCCGCATCGGCGAGGGCACGGCCAAGGCGGGCATGGAGCAGCCGGTCTTCTATTGGGATCCGTCCATCGCCCCGTCCGGCGCCGCCTTCTATAGCGCGGACGCAGCGCCCGCATGGAAGGGCGATCTGTTTGTCGGTGCCCTCGCGGGCATGGCCTTGGTCCGGCTCTCGCGCGAGGGCGAGACGGTCACGGGCGAGGAGCGGCTTGCCCTTGGAAAACGCGTGCGCGATGTGCGCCAGGGGCCGGATGGGGCGCTCTGGCTTGCCATTGACGATGCGGACGGGGAAATCCTGCGGGTGGAGCCCGTGCGGTAAGGGCTCACGCTGCGGTCGTGCGCTCTCAGAATTTATGAAAGATGAAATAAGCACCCGCCGCGATGAAGGCGAAGCCAATCAGATGATTCCAGCCGAGCGGCTCTTTCAGATACAGGACCGAAAAGCCTGCGAAGACGATGAGGGTGATGACCTCCTGCATCGTCTTCAATTGCGCAGTGGAATAAACCTCTGAGCCGATGCGGTTGGCCGGCACCGCGAGGCAGTATTCAAACAGAGCGATGCCCCAACTGGCCAGGATGGCAAAAAGCAGCGGCGCGGACTTGTATTTAAGGTGCCCGTACCAGGCGAAGGTCATGAAGACGTTCGAGGCCAGAAGCATGAGCAGCGGCATCACGGCGGCGGACGACCAAGCGGGCATGGAAAACCTCAAGGATAGGAACCGCCGCAGCCTGAACGGGACCGCGCGGGAATGAAATGGCGGCGTGAGCCGGCGCATTCCTAACTGCCTTGGACCGTCCGGCCGGTTCGTGGTCAGCCCGCGACGCGCCTCGCGCATCGCGGAGACCTACGCCCTATTGAACGGCAGCCGGAGGCTTTGGTGTGCTGATGACGCGTACGGGGCGCTGGCCCGGCTGTTCGCCGGCGGGAGCCAGAGGTGCTGTGGCCGTCGCCGGAGCATCGGCCGGCGCCGCGCGCGCCGGCGTGGACGCCGAGCGGTTTCCGGCCTGGGGCTGCGCCGGGCGCGGCTGCGACATTTCCTTCGCCTGCTCCTCGGTGACGAGGATGTCGCCCTTCTGAAGCGTGGTCTGGTCTTCAAGACCGGCGAGCGCCTGCGCCCAAGACTGGCCGGGTGCCCGGCACGAGCAGGAGGGCACCAATTGCTTGCGGTAGAGCAGGGCGGTGGGAAGCGACATATAGGGGCGCCCGCTCACGCTGGTCGCCTGCTGGATGTCTTCGCCGGGATTGCGATAGGTGAAGAGCTGCGCCTCGGTGGCCGGGCAGAGGCGGCGGCACAGCGCATCGTCCGTTGCGAAGCGCGCCGGCACCGTCGCGTAGGAAATGGGGAAGTAATAGCCGTCGCAGGTGCGCACGCACACGGTGCGATAGGTGGAGGACTTGGGCAGGTCCATGGGCGCCACATCCAGCCCCGGCGCCTCTTCCGGCTCGGAGTCCACGGGGCCGCCGAACAGGGACTCAAAGAAATTGCGCGAGCGCTGCGGGCGCTGGCCCGGCGCCGTCCCGGCCTGCTGCATGGACTGGAGGGCCGCGCGATATTGCGGGCCGCAATTGTTCTGCGCGAGGGCGGCGATGATCTGCCGGCGCTGGCCCTGGGTATCGGTGCCGCCGCGCTCAACCGAGGCGAGCTGCGAGCGCAGCGAGGACATACGCTGGTCGATATCATCGCAGGCCGGCGGACGCGGCGGGCCCTGGAAGATGAAGAAGCCGCGCGGGGCGTCGCACTGCATGCTGCGTGCCTGCTGGCTGAGACCATCCAACTCAGCGCGCATCTGCGCGGCCTGGCGGATGCGGGCATCGTTGGTCGGATCGCCGCCGCGGTCGAGCTGCGCCAGCGCCCCTTCCAGTTGGACGCATGCGGGACCCGGCGCGCCGCCAGGAGGGTAGCCGCCTTGCTGTGCGGCCGGGGGCTGCGCGCCATAGCCGGGCTGGGACACATAGCCGGGAGGCGCCGTGCCTTGGGCCTGCGCCGCGAGCGGCGCCGTGGCAATGGCCGAGGCAAGGGCGAGGAGGCGAGCAATCTTCATGCGGACCCGAACTTCACACTGTTCTTCGCCGCACCTTATAGCGTTTTGCGCCGCGGCAATGGTGTTCAAACTGTGTTGCGCGTGCAAATACCCCGCCGGTTCCGTCTTCTGTGCGGACCGGCGGGGGAGGGGCGGATATCAGCTCTTGCCGCGCATGCGGATGTTGAAGTTGTCGTACGCATATTCCGCGATCTGCCACCAGACCAACTGGTCGGAGCGGATGGCGGTCATGCTGTCCAAGGCCTTCTTGAAGTCGGCATTGGTGGAGGCGAGTTCGGCGTACAGTTCGTTGGAGGCCTTGAAGCCGGCTTCCATGATCGAATTGGGGAAGGCGCGCAGTTCGCATCCCTGCTGAACCAGACGGCGCAGGGCGGGCGGGTTTACGGCGTCATACTTCGCCAGCATCCAGTTGTTGGCCGCCTCGCAGGCGTTGGAGACAATGGCCTGATAGTGCTTCGGCAGCTTGTTCCACTGGTCCATGTTGAAGACGTTGTGGAGCATGGCTCCGCCTTCCCACCAGCCGGGATAGTAATAATACTTCGCCACCTTCACGAGACCGAACTTTTCGTCGTCATAGGGCCCGACGAATTCTGCCGCGTCGATCGTGCCGCGCTCCAGCGCGGGATAGACATCGCCGGGCGCCAGTTGCTGGGGCACCACGCCGAGCTTGGCCAGCACCTGCCCGCCAATGCCGCCGATGCGGAATTTCAGGCCCTTCAGGTCTTCGACGCTGTTCAGCTCTTTGCGGAAGAAGCCGCCCATCTGGCAGCCGGAATTGCCGGCCGGAATGGCGTAGGTGTTGTACTTGGCGAGGACGCCATTGATGATCTCGGCGCCGCCGTTGAAGAACCACCAGGAATGCTGCTGGCGGGAATTGAAACCGAAGGGCACGCCGGTTCCGAAGGCGAGCGTCGGGTCCTTGCCCACATAGAAATAGGTGGCCGTCTGCGCGCACTCCACGGTGCCGTTGGAGACTGCATCGAGCGCCTGCAGCCCGGGCACGATCTCGCCCGCCGGGAAAGTCTCGATCTTGAACTTGCCGTCGGTGGCTTCCGACACGTATTTCGCGAAGATCTGGGCGGTGCCGTAGATGGTGTCCAACTGGCGCGGGAAGGACGAGGTGAGGCGCCACTTGATCTCGGGGCTGGACTGGGCGAGGGCCGGCGTCGCGACGGCCGTGGTGGCGAGGGCGGTCGCCGATGCGCCGAGGAACCGGCGGCGTGTCTTGTCCATGGGGCACTCCGGGCATTTTGGTTTTCGTTGCCGCGACAGGTCTCACGGCCCGTCATTCCCGTCAATGGCACCTTCCCGCCCGGCCGCCATGCGCCCATATAGGGACGAGCCGCTCACCGGCTGAACACCCATCGGGGATGCTCCATGCGCCGTCTCGTCATGCTTGCCGCCGGAATTGCCGCCCTGTGCGCCACCGCCTCTTTAACCGCCGCCGCGGCCGCGCAGGAGCCGGACCTCATCTTCCGCAAATCCACGGTTTGGAAGTTTCTCACTCCCGACGACAAGCTCGCGGTCTATGGCATAGACGACCCCGTGGTGAGCGGTGTCGCCTGCCACTACACGGTGCCTGAAAAGGGCGGTGTTTCGGGCATGGTCGGAGTCGCGGAGGAGGTGTCGGACATTTCGCTCGCCTGCCGCCAGGTCGGGCCCATCGCGATCAAGGAGAAGTTCGAGCAGGGCGATGTGGTGTTCCGCCAGAGCCGGTCCTTCTTCTTCAAGAAGATGCAGATCGTGCGCGGCTGCGACACTAAGCGGAATGTGCTGGTCTATCTCGTCTATTCGGACAAGCTCATCGACGGCAGCCCGAAGAACTCCACCTCGACGGTGCCGATCATGCCCTGGGGTGGGAACGCAGAGGTGCCCAAATGTGCGGACTTTTTGAAATAGGGCGGGCGCTGCACCGACCCGACGGTCAATCCCTCTCCCGCTCGCGGGGGAGGGCTGGAAGGGAGTGCTGCATTGCGCGCGCAGACGTGGCCGCGCCCTTACCGGTCGGCGTTCACCGTGTGCAGGTGATCGCAACCATGGACGGGCAATAGCCGCCCGAGCAGCCGCCGCGAGGGTCGGAGGCACCGGAGTTTGCCACCGGGCGCAGCGGATTGGGCGCGCTGATGCTGCCGGTCACCTGACCGAAATCGATCGCGCGGGTGTAATCGTGCGCCCGGCACCAAGCGGAGGCCAGAGTTTCGCCGCACGGCTCGCCATTGGCGAGGCAGGTATCCACCCCGTAGCCGCCGGTGCTTTCCAGAAGGAAGATGCGTGTCTCCGCAAACGCGGCCCCGTTCACGCAGATCAGGGCGGCGGTGAGCATCAGGCGGATTTTCATCATGGAATGAGAAGAACCTCATTTCCGAAACGTCGCCCGGATCAGCATTGCCGCATCCGACGCGTCACGGAATCACCACTCCAGCGTCTTCATCGATAGACGGGGCCGGGGAAGGCGGTCAAGTGCGTCTCTTTCCGGAAGCTTCCAAGCCGACGCCAGCCCGCGAAAACGCTTGACGGCGCACGCGCCCGCTCTCATTGTCCGCGCCCATGAACGGGAAATTGGCTCTCACTGTCCTGCGGCGCCCTGGTGCCGCGCTGTGGATTATTTGCGGTTAGCCCCTAAAGCTGGCCGCGGCCGTCCCTTGCTGCACCCCTGATGAAGGACACTGGACGCCCCGGCCGCCGGGGGACCGTGTGCCTTTTTGCCGTCAAGACGGAACTGCCAGCGGGCGCGCACAGGTGCGGCGCATGCGGCGTTTGAGGGAGCGGACACATCATGGAGCTGCGGCTCTACAATACGCTGACGCGGGCGAAGGACGGCTTTCGTCCCTTCGATCCCTCCAATGTCCGCCTCTATGTCTGCGGGCCGACCGTCTATGACCTCGCGCATATCGGCAATGCGCGCCCCGTCATCATCTTCGACGTGCTGTTCCGCCTGCTGCGCAGCATCTACGGCGCGGAAGCCGTCACCTATGTCCGCAACATCACGGACGTGGATGACAAGATCAATGCGCGCGCCGCCGAGCGGAGCATCACCATCCGCGAACTGACGGAAGAGACTTACACCTGGTTCCGCGCGGACACCGAGGCGCTGGGTTGCCTGCGGCCGAGCGTCGAGCCGCGCGCCACCGAACATATCGACGAGATGCGCGTGCTCATCGAGCGCCTCGTCGCCTCGGGGCATGCTTATGTCGCGGAAGACCACGTTCTCTTCCATGTGCCGTCCATGCCGGACTATGGCCGCCTCTCGCGCCGGCCGCTTGACGACATGATCGCGGGCGCGCGCGTGGACGTGGCCCCCTATAAGCGCGACCCCATGGATTTCGTGCTCTGGAAGCCGAGCCCGGAGGGTGTGCCCGGCTGGCCTTCCCCGAGCGGCATTGCCGTGCCGGGCCGTCCGGGCTGGCATATCGAATGCTCCGCCATGTCCTGGCGGCATCTGGGCGAGACCTTCGACATTCATGGCGGCGGCATCGACCTCGTCTTCCCGCACCATGAGAATGAGATCGCGCAATCGCGCTGCGCCTTCGGCACGAATGTGATGGCGCAGGTCTGGATGCATAACGGCTTCCTCACGCTGGAAGGCGAGAAGATGTCGAAGTCGCTCGGCAACTTCGTCACCATCCGCGAATTGCTGGCCGATTGGCCGGGCGAGTGCCTGCGCCTCGCCATGCTCTCCACCCATTACCGCCAGCCCATCAACTGGACGCGCCAGGGCATCGGCGCCGCTGCCAAGACGCTGGACCGCTGGTATCGGATCATCGGCGACGAGCCGGCCGAGACCGGGGAGGGCAATCCCTTCGAGAGCGAGATCGCCGACCGGCTCGCGGACGACATCAACTCGCCCTCGGCCATTACCCATCTCCATCATCTCGCCGATGTGGCGGAGGACGTGGATGCCTCTTCGGCGCTCAAGCGGCGGTTCAAGGGGGCGGCGAACCTGCTGGGCCTGCTCCATGAAACCGAGAGCGCGTGGCGCGCCCGCCAGCGGGCTACCGTGGCGGTAGATGCGGCGGCCATTGAGGAGCGGATTGCGGCACGTCTCGCCGCCCGCAAGGCCCGCGACTTTGCCACGGCCGATCATATCCGCGAGCAACTGGCCGCCGAGGGGATCGTGCTCATGGACAATAAGGACGGCACCACCAGCTGGGAGGTGGCACGATGAGCGATCCTGTCGGCCTTCGCCCCTTCCTGCCCTCGGACGCGCCGCGTCTCGCCGCCATTTTCCGCGCCGCCATCGCGGAATTGACGGAGGAGGATTATGACGACGACCAGCGCGAAGCTTGGGCCGCGTCCGCCGATGACGAGGCGGTCTTCGCGGCCCGGCTCGCGGCCGGCTTGACCCTCGTCGCGACCCGCGATGGCGAGCCGGTGGGCTTTGTTTCGCTGAAAGACGGGTCGCTGATCGACCTCCTCTACGTGGAGCCGGAAAGCGCCGGGACCGGCGTCGCCGCAAGCCTCGTGGGCGCGATCGAGACCCTCGCGGCGGCGCGGGGCGAAACGGCCCTCACGGTGGATGCGAGCGACACGGCGCTCGGTTTCTTCCAGGCGCGCGGCTACACGCCCGAGCGGCGCAACACGGTTCCGCGTGGCGATGTCTGGCTTTCGAACACGACCCTGCGCAAGGCGCTCGCGTCCAAGAAGGTGCCCTCATGAGCGCCCAAACCAAGGAACGCCTGTATCTGTTCGACACCACACTGCGCGACGGGGCGCAGACCAACGGTGTGGACTTCACGCTGCCGGACAAGCTCAAGGTGATGGGCCTGCTGGACGCCATCGGCGTCGACTATGTGGAGGGTGGCTATCCCGGAGCGAACCCTCTCGACACCGCTCTGTTTTCCGAGCGCCGCGCGGTCAAGGGGCGCTTCACCGCCTTCGGCATGACCAAGCGGGCCGGCCGTTCGGCTGCCAATGATCCCGGTGTCGCGGCGCTCCTGGACGCGCAGGCAGATGCCATCTGCTTCGTGGCGAAGGCCTCCGCATATCAGGTGCGCGTCGCTCTGGAGATCAGCGAGGAGGAGAACCTCGCCTCCATCCGCGAGAGCGTTGCCGCTGCGGTGGCGGCGGGACGAGAGGCTCTGGTGGATTGCGAGCACTTCTTCGACGGCTACAAGGAGAATCGCGCCTTCGCCCTCGCCTGTGCCCGCATCGCCTATGAAGCCGGCGCCCGCTGGGTGGTGCTGTGCGACACCAATGGCGGGACCTTGCCTCACGAGGTCGAGGCCATCGTCGCGGACGTGACCAAGGTGGTGCCGGGGGACCATCTCGGCATCCATGCCCATAACGACACCGAGCAGGCCGTCGCGAATTCGCTCGCCGCCGTGCGCGCGGGCGTGCGTCAGATCCAGGGCACGCTGAATGGCCTCGGCGAACGGTGCGGCAATGCCAATCTGTGTTCTCTCATCCCGACTTTGCTGCTGAAGCCGGACTATGCCGAGCGCTTCGAGCTCGGCGTGACCGCGGAGCAACTGGCGGACCTCACCCATACCTCGCGGGTGCTGGACGAGATGCTGAACCGGGCGCCGAACCGCCACGCGCCCTATGTTGGCGAGAGCGCCTTCGCCACTAAGGCGGGCATCCATGCGTCCGCCATCCTCAAAGACCCCGCAACCTATGAGCATGTGGCCCCGGAGCAGGTGGGCAATCGGCGGCGGGTGATGGTTTCCGACCAGGCCGGCAAGTCCAATGTGATCGCCGAACTGGAACGCCTCGGCGTCGACGTGGACCGCACGGACCCGCGCCTGTCCCGCCTCCTCGAAGAAGTGAAGGGGCGCGAGGCGCTGGGCTATGCCTACGAGGCGGCCGACGCCTCGTTCGCGCTGCTCGCGCGGCGCATGCTTGGGACCGTTCCGGCCTTCTTTGAGGTGGAGCGCTTCAGCGTGAATGTGGAGCGCCGCTTCAATGCGCGGGGCGAGATGACCACGGTGGCCGAGGCCATCGTGAAGGTCCAGGTGGACGGGGAAGTGCTGATATCGGCGGCTGAGGGCAACGGGCCGGTGAATGCGCTGGACGTGGCTCTGCGCAAGGATCTCGGAAAATACCAGCCCTTTATCGCGGGCCTGCGGCTCACCGATTATCGGGTGCGCATCCTCGACGGCGGCACGGAGGCCATCACGCGCGTTCTCATCGAAAGCGCCGACGAGACGGGCGCACGCTGGACCACGGTCGGCGTCTCGCCCAACATCATTGATGCCTCGTTCGAGGCCCTGATCGATTCCATCACCTGGAAACTGCTGAAAGAAGGCGCGCCGGGTTAGGCCCGGCCGCTCCGCACTCAGCCGGCGAAGCCGCGAAAGGCTTTGACCACCTCTTCATAGACCTGACGCTTGAACGGCACGACCAATTCAGGCGTGCGCTCCAGCTGTTCCCAGCGCCAGTCCACGAACTCGGCCTTATGCTTTCCGCCGCCGGGCTTCAGGATATCGATCTCGCCGTCGGAGCCGGTAAAGGCGAAGGCGAACCAGCGCTGGGTCTGTCCACGATATTTCCCGCGCCACGCCTCGCCCGCGATGCGGCCGGGCAGGTCATAAGAAAGCCACTCCGGGACTTCGCCAAGAAGGCGGACCGAACGGATGGACGTCTCCTCGTACAATTCCCGATAGGCCGCATCCAGGGGCTCTTCCCCCTTGTCGATGCCGCCCTGCGGCAATTGCCAGGAATGGGTCATGTCCACATGCTCGGGGCCGCCCGCACGCTTGCCCATGAAGACGTGGCCGGCAGCATTAAACACGCAGATGCCGACGCAGGGTCGATAGGGCAGGTCTTCCAGACGGCGGGGATGATCCGAAGAGCGCGACATGGGGGCCTCTTGCTGCACGCGCCGGCCCGCGGGGCGAACGGACGGGCGGGCGCATGCGTATCGGTTCGAAAGGTGTGTGGCCCTCAGCGAACCGGTCCGCCGTCAGAACGCCGGCGGACCCGCCCGATGCTCAGGACCCGTTGCCCCTTCATAGCAGAGCGTGGCCATGCGCGCCCGTCCGCATGCGCATGGCCGGCGTGCGCCCCTCAATGATGGGCCATGCTCATGCGGGGCAGAGCGGTGGACCCCCAGGCGCGCAAGGAGGCCCAGGTGCTCTTGTCGAGCTGGAAGCGATCGACCGGCACCGAGGCGCCGAGGGCTTTCACCCGGCAGAGGCCCGCGCCGCACCATTGGAAGCCGCACTTCTC
>JASBUY010000449.1 GCA_030147645.1 Aquabacter sp.
GGGCGTTCCGCAGATCGATATGCCCGACCGCGCGGCTCTGGTGGACAATCCGCTGGCTCCGGCTGGCCTGCGAACGTGGCGCTGATCCATGCGTAGCCCCGCCGAGATCCTGATTTTTTGGCGGGATGCCGGTCCTGAAAAATGGTTTGCGGCCTCGGATGCGTTCGACAGTGCCGTCCGCGATACCCTGCTGCCAGCGCATCTCGATGCGGTGACGCGCGGCGCGGGTTCCACGCCACTGGACGACTTCGAGAACAGCGCGGACGGCGCACTCGCGCTTGCGATCTTGCTGGACCAGGTTCCGCGCAACGTGTTCCGAGGCACCCCGCGCGCATTCGCCACCGACCCGGCAGCCCTGGCGGTCTCGGAGCGGGCGCTGGCCCGTGGCTTCGATGCGCAGGTGGCGCCGGATCTGCGGGGATTTTTCTATCTACCCTTCATGCATGCGGAGGATCTGACGCTCCAGGAGCACTCAGTCCGGCTCTATGAGCGGCTGGGCGACCCAGAGCAGTTGAAATATGCGGTGATCCACCGGGACATTATCGCGCGGTTCGGCCGCTTCCCTCATCGCAACCCGATCCTTGGCCGCGAGACGCGCGCGGACGAAGCGGATTTTCTCGCCTCGGGCGCCTTTGCCGGCTGAGCTCCCCATCCACCGTGAACCAGCCCCCTCCCCCGTCCGCGCCACCAAGCCTTAGCCGTGACGGCGGGGCACCCTCCTGGCAGCGGCGCGGGCACCTCATGGTCCAGGATCTCGCGACCTTCGATCCGGCCCAATTCAATTTCGTGCTCGCCACGCGCACGACCCTGGCACTCTTCCTTCCCCTGATCGCCGCCCAACTGACCGGGTGGACGGCGCTCATCTGGGTCGCCTTCGGCGGCTTCCTCACCTGCATCGGCGACTGCGTGGAGGATGGCGATCGCGACCAGTTCATGCGCCTTGCAGTTGGCGCTGGGCTGGGCAGCGCCGCATTCGCCGGCGGCGTTCTGGCCGGTGTGAGCCTTTTACCCGCTGTGCTCGGCATGGCGCTCTGCGCGATAATTTGTGGCCTGATGGGGCTTTGGGGGCCGGCTTACGCCACACTCTCCCTGCCCGTGATCTGGTCCTATGTGGATCTCGGCCTCCCCGCCGCGCGCCATGGCTTCACCGATGCCGTCAATATGGCCGCGCTGTTCGGGACGGGGGGCCTCTTTGCTCTCGCGCTGACCGTATTGTCGCGTCTCATTATGCCGCTCCGCCATCAGCGTCGGTCCGTCGCCCTCTGCTATCGGCGGCTTGCAGTATTTTCCGTGTCAGGCGCGACGCCCGGGCCGGTCAGCGCGGAGACCCAAGTGCGCGGCGCCATCGCGGCGGCACGGGCCTGCCTTCAGCTCACCAGCGCCCACCGTCCGCGCACGCGGCGCACTTTGGCGCGCCTCTCAGCGCTCACCGAAGCTGCCGATCACCTTTTCTCGTTGATCAGTGCAGAAAAGGAAGCCGGCAATCCCCTGGACTGCCACCACAGCCTCCATGCGATCGCTCGCGGCATTTCGCGCACCGGAGCCCAGGCCTCGGTCCCAATGCCATCGGCGCAGGATGGCAATGTGTCGAGCGCGGCATTGGTCCGCGCGTTGCGCGCGACAATGACCCTGCTTGAGACGGAATCTGACGCGCTCGCCCCCGTCGGGGCCAGCGCGTCGCTGTCCATGCGCGCGGGGCTCGCGCGCCTGAGGGCCAATCTCACCTTCCGCTCGGTCGCATTGCGCCATGCCCTGCGCTATGCGGCGGTCATGTGCGTCGCCGTCCTGGTGTTTTGGGTGTTTCCCAAGCCCTTTGGCTATTGGGTGCCGCTCACCGTCACGGTGGTGCTGAAGCCTTTTGCCGGGATGACGCTCGCCCGTGCCGTGCAGCGTCTGGCGGGAACTGTCGCGGGCCTCGCGATCGGGATCGTCGCTTTGCCGCTCCTGCCCTTCGTCGCGCTGAAGATGGCGTTCGTGGCCCTCGCCTTCTTCCTCATGATGAGCGTGCTGCCCGTCAACTACAGCCTTGCCATTGTTTTCCTGTCCGCCGGCCTGGTGCCCTTCGAGCATGTGCTTGATCCCAGTCTCAGCCTCGACGTGGCCGGCTACCGGCTGGCCGCGACCCTTATCGGCGCCACCCTTGCTCTGGTGGGCGGACATCTGCTGTGGCCGGATTTCGAGCATCGCAGCCTTCCCGCGCTGCTCAACCAGACGCGGCGCGCCATGGCGGAGTATGCGCACGCCATTCTGAGCGGCGAGACGGCGGCCATCGTGCCGGCCCATCGGACGACCGGCTTGGAGGTGACCAACCTCCAGACCGCTCTCCAGCGGGCCCTGACGGAAATTGGCGGGGACGTCCAGGCTCTGCAGCGCCACGAACGGGCGTCCGTTGCGCTCCAGCGCCTGTTCGTCCTCCTGAACGTGGTCCGCCTCGCAGAACTGCCACGGACCCCGCCCGGATTTGCGGTGAGTTTTGCGCAGGCTCTTGCCGAGCCCCGCGCGGGAGCGGCCGCTGCCTGCCGCACATTGCTCACGCCTGCGGACGGTGTCCTACCTGCGCTGTTCAGCCTGTGCGAAGCCTTGGCGGACCTGGAGGCTGCCCCCTCCTCTCAAGACGAGAGAATGCCTCCGGCCGCCGCCCACCCGGTCGCAAAGCAGGCCTGAAGCAGATAGCCGCCGGTTGGCGCTTCCCAATCCAGCATTTCGCCACAGGCATAGGTGCCGGGCAGCGCTTTGAGCATGAAGTGCGCATCGAGCGCGTCCCACGCAATGCCGCCCGCGCTGGAAATCGCCTTGTCGAGGCCGGCAACGCCCTCGACTGTTAGGGGCACGGCCTTGATGAGGGCGGCAAGGTCCGCGCTATCGGACGGGAGAGGTCCAGCCTCGCGCAGCATCGCGGCGGCCACGGGCGAAAGTCCCGCTCCCTTGCGCAGGCGATTGGCCATGGACTGCTTGGCGGGCACGGCCATTAAGGCCCGTTCGAGTTCCGCCGCCGATCGGTCGGGCCGCAGATCGAGATGAAGGGTCGCGTGGCCCCGCATTTCGATCTCGTCCCGCAGGAGCGCCGACAGCGCGTAGACCGCCCCGCCTTCCAGGCCTGCCGTCGTCACAAGGGCCTCCCCGCGCACCGCATGTGCGCCGAAGCTCAGCGCCACGCGCTTCAGCGGCGCGCCCGCCCATTTTCCGCCGAACGCCTCTGACCAGGCGATGTGGAGACCCATGTTCGCCGGACGGAAGGGCACCACCGGAACGCCTTTCGCCCGAAACAGATCCGACCAGCCGCCGTCACCGCCGAGGCGGGGCCAGGAGGCGCCACCGAGAGCCAGAAGCGTCGCCGCCGAAGGCACCGTCCTAGGCCCCTCGGGGGTTTGGAACAGGAGATGCCCCTCTTCAGTCCAGCCCTGCCAATGATGGCGCTCGTGGAGGCGCACGCCGAGGTCCGCGAGGTGCCTTAGCCACGCCCGCAGCAAGGGAGATGCCTTAAAGCTGCGCGGAAAGATCCGGCCGCTGGTGCCCACGAACGTCTCTTCCCCAAGCTCGGACACAAAAGCCACCAGATCCGCCGGCGCGAAAGCCTGTACCGCCTCAATCAAAGCGGGAGCCGGCGGGCGGTAGCGCGTGAGAAAACGGTCCAGCGGTTCGGAATGGGTGAGGTTGAGCCCGCCCCGACCGGCCATCAGGAATTTGCGCGCCGGCGACGGCATGCGGTCGAACACATGGACCCGGCGGCCGGCCCGCGCGAGCCGGGTCGCGGCCATAAGTCCGGCGGGACCGGCGCCGATGATGCAGACGGAGGCGGCTTTAACATTCATAGCTCGGTTCTTGCCTGCCTGCGGCAATGGTGTCCATGGAGGGTGGTCGTTTATTACCAATCCTTATATGGACGTATCGGGCGATATCTGCGATGCCCTGGCGCGGCTGGGGGGGTGAGAAGGCCCCTAAATGGACAAGACATTCCTCAGGCACCGCGCGTTTGTGATCAGGCTGCTGCTGGGCTGCGGCACCCTGTGCGCGGTCGCCTTGTGGGTGTTTGAGGCCCATACCGGCCTGCTCTCGGATTTCGACCGGTACGGTTATCCCGCTCTGCTCACCGGGTTCGGTGTGAGCTTCGCGATGCTCCTCGCCCCCGCGCGCTTCTGGAAGGCCGCGGAACTGCTCGGCTACGCGACCTTCGTCATCTATTGCGCCTGTGGTGTGCTGGCATTTCCGGCATTGCCGCCAGCGACCCGCATCTACACGGTATCCAATACGCTCCAGTGGATGCCGCTCATCTATGTCACGGCGTTCCTTTTGTTCGCGAAGCGAAAGGCCATCGTGGCAGCGGCGAGCGCCTTCCTGCTTAATCTCGCCGCGCTGATCTGGACCGGCCTGACGGCGGCAGAGGGCTTATGGGACAAGATCTACGCCTCTCTCATCGTCAATGCCTATGTTGTCCACCTTCTGACGCTGCTCGCCCTCTCGCTGTTCGCGGCGACGCTGGATGCGTTCGAGCGCGTGCGCAAGCGGGCCGAGGTTCTGGAGGGGGTGGCCTTTTCCGATTCGCTGACCGGCGTCGCGAACCGGCGCGGGCTGGAGCGCATCCTGAAGCGCCATGCCGAGACGCCGGGCGCCCCCATGGCGCTCATCCTCCTGGACATGGACCACTTCAAGGGCGTCAACGACCGGCGCGGCCATGTGTTCGGCGACCGGGTGCTTCAGACCATCGTGGAGGCGCTGTCGGGCGCGCTGCGCGCGGACGATGTGCTCGGACGCTGGGGCGGGGATGAATTTCTCGTACTGGCCGATGGCGCGTCCATGGACGACACGCGGGCGCTGGCGGAGCGTCTGCGTCAGGTGGTGGCAGCGCTACCTGCGTCCGTATCGGGCGGTGTGACGCTGTCCGCCGGCGTATCGCTGTGGAATGGGGAAGGCGGGCTGGAAGAGGCGCTGCGGCGGGTGGACATCGCCCTTTATGCGGCCAAGGAACAAGGGCGAGATCGCGTCGCCTATGCCGACCCCACCGTGAGCGCCAGCCGCAAGGGGCGGACCAGCGCAGCGACGACCTGAGTGTCAGGGATCTTCGCGAAGGTCACCGGCCCTGCCTGTGCAGAGTGGAGGGGCGCCGGATCAGAGGGTCCGACCCGGCGCCCGCATGAGAAATAGGGTCAGCCGCCGGTCGCGGCTTCGACCACATCCTCGAACGTGCGCAGGCCAGCGCGCGGCGAATTCACCAGGACAGCCATGTTGCCCGGCGCATGCTGGTTCTTCCACATCTTGGTGTGCGCATGCGGGATGCGGTCCCAGGGGAAGACCTCGGACATGCAGGGATCCACGCGCCGGTCGATGATGAACTGGTTCGCGCCGGAGGCCTGCTTGAGATGGGCGAAGTGCGAGCCCTGGATGCGCTTCTGGCGCATCCAGACATAGCGCGCGTCGAAGGTGATGTTGAAGCCAGTGGTGCCGGCGCAAAAAACCACCATGCCGCCGCGCTTCACCACGAGGCAGGAGACCGGGAAGGTCTGCTCGCCGGGATGCTCGAACACGATATCCACGTCGCGCTTGCCGGTGATGTCCCAGATCGCCTTGCCGAACTTGCGCGCTTCCTTCAGCCACTCGGCATATTCGGGCGAGTTGACCGTGGGCATCTGGCCCCAGCACTTGAAGTCCTTGCGGTTGATGACGCCCTTGGCGCCGAGGCCGAGGACATAATCCCGCTTGGTATCGTCGGAAATGACGCCGATCACATGGGCGCCGGACGCCGCCGCCAGTTGCACGCCGAACACGCCGAGCCCGCCAGAGGCGCCCCACACCAGCACATTGTCGCCGGGCTTCACGGTGTGCGGCGCATGGCCGAACAGCATGCGATAGGCGGTGGCCAGCGTCAGCGTGTAGCAGGCGGCCTCCTCCCAGGCGAGGTGCTTGGGACGCGGCATGAGCTGGCGCGCCTGCACGCGGCAGAACTGCGCGAAGGAGCCGTCCGGCGTCTCATAGCCCCAGATGCGCTGGGAGGGAGAGAACATCGGGTCGCCGCCGTTACATTCCTCGTCGTCGCCGTCATCCTGGTTGCAATGGACCACCACTTCGTCGCCCACCTTCCAGCGGGTCACCTTGGATCCAACCGCCCAGACGATGCCCGAGGCATCGGAGCCGGCCACATGGAAGGGCGCCTTGTGGACGTCGAAGGGAGAAATGGGCTGCCCGAGGCCGGCCCAGATGCCGTTGTAATTCACGCCCGCAGCCATCACGAAGACGAGCACATCGGTCTCGCC
This sequence comes from Aquabacter sp., assembly GCA_030147645.1. Lineage (GTDB taxonomy): Bacteria > Pseudomonadota > Alphaproteobacteria > Rhizobiales > Xanthobacteraceae > Aquabacter. Next base: position 6,249 of record JASBUY010000449.1, read on the forward strand.
GAGCTCCCAGGTGGGCACCACCTCGACCTGGAACGAGTCCTCGGGCGCACCATGGCGCTCGCGACGGATCGTCCAGGCATACATCTGCGCGGGAACATGTCCGAGCGGCGGGATCTCGCCAATCTCATACAAGTCCTTCAGCTCGGAGCCGGTAGGCGCGCCTGCCCTCGCGGTCTGGCTCATAGCGTTCTTCCTTCCTTCCTCTGCGGCTTCTGCCGACCTTTGTTTCGCACCGCAGCGTAGCAGAGAAAACGGGGCTGGCGAGCCCCCCTTTGTGACAAGTGCGCCCTTCGACGCGATCAAGCATCTTGAAGGCCGAGAGGCATGCGGCGGCGGCATTTTTCCCATCGACGGCGGCGCGGTTGCAGCGCACACTGACAGCAAACACGAATGGGGATGTGAAAATGCCGACCCGCGACAAACCTTGGCTGTTCCGCACCTATGCCGGGCACTCCACCGCCGCGGAGTCCAACAAGCTCTACCGCTCCAACCTCTCAAAGGGCCAGACGGGCTTGTCCGTCGCGTTCGATCTGCCGACCCAGACCGGCTATGACAGCGACCATGTGCTCGCGCGTGGTGAAGTGGGCAAGGTCGGGGTGCCGATCTCCCATCTCGGTGATATGCGGC
>JASBUY010000458.1 GCA_030147645.1 Aquabacter sp.
TCGGCATGGTGAGCGTGCGCCCCTCCCGCTCCGCAACGTTCGAGGCGACGCGCCTCGATCCCACCGACCCGTGGGTGAAATGGGCGCTGGACTCCATCGCCCGCACCACGGGCAAGACCCCGGCGCTCCTGCCCAATCTCGGCGGCTCGTTGCCCAACGACGTGTTCGCCTTGATCCTCGGCATGCCGACGGTGTGGGTGCCGCACTCCTATCCCGCCTGCTCCCAGCATGCGCCCAACGAGCATCTGCTGGCGTCCGTCGCGCGCGAAGCGCTGCAACTGATGGCGGGGCTGTTCTATGATCTCGGCGAGGAAGGCGGTGCGGTCCTGGCGGCGCGGGCCGCCTGAGCGATCGCCCTTGGCGACGTCGCAGGGGTGCGCATTTGGTCACTCCCTGCCATGTGCCGCCGGAACAGGCCGTCCCTCGGGGCGGCCTTTTTTTTTTCGTGTCGCCTCAAAAATCCAGCGGACGGCTGTCCACCACTTCCTTGATGACGAAGAAGGTGCGCGTCTGCCGCACGCCCGGCAGCGCGATGAGGCAGGTGGCATGGATGCGGTTGAAGTCCGCCATGTCGCTGACCCGGATCTTCAGGAAATAATCGAAGTCCCCTGCCACCAGATGGCAGTCGATGACGAAGTTCAGCGCCGCCGCCGCCGCCTCGAAGGCCGCGAAACTCTCCGGCGTCGAGCGGTCCAGCACCACCCCCACCATGACGAGGGTCGCGCGCTCCACCTTTTGCGGCGCCACCAGCCCCCGGAAGCCGGCCAGATAGCCCTGGCGGATCAGCGCCTGGGTGCGGCGGTGGCAGGTGGCCGGGCTGAGGGCGACCTTTTCGGCGAGGTCCGCATTGCTCAGGCGCCCGTCCTGCTGGAGCAGGCGGAGGATTTTGAGATCGGTTCGATCCAGCGAGTCCGGCGCGGAAGCTTCTTTCATTCTGATGATTCTATACGATGTTTATCATCGCAAAAGGCATCATAAGTAGGTCAAGCAATAAAAATTTGAGCGAAGATAGAGAGGACATTTCACGGCACCTGTGGCTACGATCCGCCCATAACATCCGCCAGAGGTTCCCGCATGCTCTCCAAGTTCGAACGCTATCCGCTCACCTTCGGCGCCACGCCCATCGAGAAACTGCCGCGACTCACCGAGCACCTCGGCGGCAAGGTGGAGATCTATGCCAAGCGCGAAGACTGCAATTCCGGCCTCGCCTATGGCGGAAACAAGCTGCGCAAGCTCGAATACATCATCCCCGACGCCATTGCTTCCAATGCCGACACGCTGGTCTCCATTGGCGGCGTCCAGTCCAACCACACCCGCATGATCGCGGCGGTGGCGGCGAAGATCGGCTTCAAGTGCCGGCTGGTGCAGGAAGCCTGGGTGCCGCACGAGGATGCGGTCTATGACCGGGTGGGCAACATCATGCTCTCGCGCATCATGGGCGCGGACGTGCGCTGCGTGGATGACGGCTTCGACATCGGCATCCGCAAGAGCTGGGAAGATGCCATCGCCGAGGTGAAGGCGGCCGGCGGCAAGCCCTATGCGATCCCGGCGGGCGCCTCCGTCCATCCCTATGGCGGCCTCGGCTATGTGGGCTTTGCCGAGGAAGTGCGCAAACAGGAAGAGGAACTGGGCTTCAAGTTCGACTACATCATCGTCTGCACCGTCACCGGCTCCACCCATGCCGGCATGACCGTGGGCTTCGCCAAGGACGGCCGCTCGCAGAAGGTCATCGGCATCGATGCGTCCTGCACCCCCGCCCAGACCAAGGCGCAGGTGCTGGAGATCGCGAAGCGCACGGCGGAGCTTGTGGAGCTTGGCCGTGAGATCACCGAGGACGATGTGGTGCTGGTGGAGGATTACGCCTACCCGGTCTACGGCGTGCCGTCCGAGGAAACCAAGGACGCCATCCGCCTCGTGGCGCGGCTCGAAGCCATGATCACGGACCCGGTCTATGAGGGCAAGTCCATGCAGGGTCTCATCGATCTGGTGAAGAAGGGATATTTCCCCGAAGGCTCGAAGGTGCTCTACGCCCATCTCGGCGGGGCGCCCGCCCTCAACGGCTACGGCTACGCCTTCCGCAACGGCTGACGCCGTTCGGCGCGGGCGGCGAGGTTTTGCGTGCCGCCCGCGCCGGCTCAGGCGATCTGCGTGATCTCCACCGCCTGCCCGGCCACCATGACCTCGTCGCCGCGCCGCTTTCCCATGACGGCGCGGGCCAAAGGCGAGACGTAAGAGATGGACCCGCGCGTGGGGTCCGCCTCATCCTCGCCGACAATGCGGAAGGTCTGGCGCCGGCCGTCCTCCCGCTCCACGCTCACCGTGGCCCCGAACTGCACAACGTCGCTGTCAGGATCGCTCTCCACCAGACGGGCGCTGGCGCGGCGGGCGCTCCAATAGCGCAAATCCCGCGTCGCGCGCGCCATCGCCGTGCGATCCGCCTGGACATCGCCGGTCTGCGCGGCGGCATAGGCGTCGCGCGCCGCCCGCAAGGCGGCGTCCAATGCAGCAAGACCAGAGGCCGTGACGAGGTTCGGATGGGGCGAGATCGGACGATCCGGCAAATCGGCGGCCGTTGCCTCAAGATCATTTTCGCGGGTGAAGGCGACGGACATTAGGTAGGCGGACCTCGGGACGCTGGGAGGAGAGCGCGGGCGTACCGCAAGATGCGGGCAAGGGCAAAGCGCGCGGTCGCACGGCGACCCGCAAGAGGGCGCCGCGTCACATGCAATTAAGAACTCCCGCGCGCGGTTCCCTCTTCGCCACCTTAAAGTGCGCGAAGGCGGCCTATCCCGCCTCGCTCATGGCGAGCACGCTTAATGAGGGGACGTGGCTGCTGAGGAAGGCCGGCACCTCCTCCGCCTTCATGGGCTTGGCATAGACATAGCCCTGGCCGTAATCGCAATCGATGGAGCCGAGATATTCGGCCTCGGACGGCATCTCGATGCCCTCGGCTGTGGTGGCGATGCCGAGGCTCTGGCTGAGCGCGAGGATGCCGTTGATCAGCTTCTTCGCGTTGGTGTCCTGCGACATGGACCGCACGAAGGACTTGTCGATCTTCAGCTTGGTCACCGGAAACATGCGCAGATTCTGAAGGCTGGAATAGCCGGTGCCGAAATCGTCCAGCGCGATCTCCATGCCCATGCCGCGCAGCCGGCCGAGAATGGCATTGGCGGTCTTGTCGTCATCCACCAGCGCGGTTTCGGTGATCTCGATCTCCAGCCGCTGGGGCGAGAAATCGGCCGCCTGGAGCGTGCGCAGGATCTGGTCCGGCAGCGCCGCGTCCTTGAGCTGGATGGGTGACAGATTGACGGAAATTTTGAGCCGGCTCGGCCATTTCGCCGCGTCCTGGCAGGCGCTCTTCAGCAGCGACTGGGTCAGCGGGCCGATCAGGCCGGTATCCTCCGCGATGGCGATGAAGACCTCGGGAGAGATGAGCCCTTGGGTCGGATGGTTCCAGCGCGCCAGCACCTCGAAGCCCACCACCTCCCCGTCGCTGAGGCGCACCAGAGGCTGATAATGGGGCACGATGGCATTACCGCTGATGGCGCTTTGCAGGTCGCGCTGGAGGCGGCGCGACTGCCGCAATTCCAGGTCCATGGCGGGCTCAAAGAAGCGGTAGCTCCCGGCGCTGCGCTTGGCGCGGTAGAGCGCCGCCTCCGCCGCGCGCATGACGTCGCCCTCGTCCGTGCCGTTTTCCGGCGTCACCGCGATGCCGATGGTGGCGCCGAGCCGCAAATCGAGGCTGTCGAACTGATAGGGGGCGGCCAAGGTGGAGATGAATTGCTGCGCCAGCTTTCCAAGCAGAGCGAGCGTGCCGGGGCGCGGCAGAAAGACCGCGAACTCCTCGCCGCTGAGCCGCGCGGCCATGGCGTCCGGCGGCATGGTCCGCTTGATGCGGTTGGCGATCTCCAGCAGCAGCTTGTCGCTCATCTGGATGCCGTGCAGTTCCGTCACCGGCTTGAAGCGGTCCATGTCGATGAGAAAGACCGCATAGCCCGCGCCGCTCGCGACCGCGAGGCGCTTGCGCATATGGTCGCGCAGCATGCGGCGGCTGGGCAGGCCGGTCAGGGGATCGTAGCGGGCGAGCGCGTCGGCCTCCTCGCGGGCTTTCAGCACATCGATCCGCGCCCGGTCCAGCCGGCGCATGGCGCGGAACAGGAGCAGCGCCGGCCCCAATTGGCTCAGCGCCGCGAAAGCCACCGCCGTGAAAATGAAGCGCCAGCGCGACGGCGTGCCGGCACCGACATCGGCGGCGATGCCCAGTTGCGGCAGCACCTGTTCCCGCAGCCCGAACTCCCACCAGGTGGAGGTGATGCCCATGATGGCGAGCATGGCCGCGAAGGAAATCAGCGCAGAGGCGGGCGTCACGAGGGGCCGCGTGCGTTGGCTGCTCAATACGACCTCCCTCGGCGCTGGAATGGGCTCTGACCTTTCGCCTTAACACCGCAATCCCGCCCGAAGCTGTCTTCGCGACGACATCTGGCGCCCCCCGCGCGGCGTGTCGCCGCAAGGGGCGCCCGCGACGGAAGCGGCAAAGCTCCGGATCAGACTTGCAACCGCAGAAGGGAGAACGCGCCCTGGGAAAACCCCTTAAGGGCGTGTCCCGAGGCGGGGTGTCGGCGCCCATTCGCAGAGGGGGCCGCGGCCTGTGGGGGGCGGCGGCGCTTCGAACATCGGAAAAGAGAGCGACCACCGAAGGGGGCCCGGTTGCGGCGGGGGCTTCGATGGTCGCGGAGGCCGCAGCGCCGGGGGCGATGGCGGGGGCGGCCTCGTCGGCCGGCGGAGCTGGGGACGGTCTGCCGGACGATCGGGGCGTCAGCGGCTGCGCAGCACGCCGGCGATGCGCCGGTTCGCCGTCAGGATGGCAAGGCCGGTGAACACGCTGGCGATCGGCACGCAAAGCAGTCCGAGCGCCAGCCCGTTGGAGAGGCCCCCCGCCGTGGCGGCATCGCTGACCACGCCCACGATGAGCGGGCCAAAGGCGGGGCCGAGCAGACCCGAGCCGATCATGACGAGGCTGCTCGCCATGGCTTCCTTGCCCCTGCCGGCC
>JASBUY010000466.1 GCA_030147645.1 Aquabacter sp.
AGAACCTCTTCGCCAAGCTCAAGGACTGGCGACGCATCGCTACACGCTACGACCGATGCGCACACACCTTCTTCTCTGCCATCTGCATCGCAGCCATCGTCATCTTCTGGCTCTGATCAAATCAATGAGTCCTGAACCTAGAGCCTGCGGCGAACAGCCGGGATCGCAGGCTGACCGGATCACGGATTCGCTATCAAGGATCTGGAGAGAGTGTCACCGACCAGGCTGATTCAAGCGGGTCGGAGCCCGCCGCGAGGGGGTGCGCGCGGAGCGAGTCCCGCTCCCGCCCCGGCTCGGTCACCGCACGGCGGCGCCAAAGCCGGCTTCGGACTCAAAAAAAGCGGAATTTCATGCGGTTGTATCGGGCGGCGTTAACCATATTTAAAGGTCTATTGGGCCGCCCGGCTGTGTGACACTTCCAAATTGGATGCGTAAAGTCAGTCGAGATTGATCCCGAGCCTTGACGCCTGCCGCTGGACGAAGGCCTCCATCCGCTTGCGGCCTTCTTCCGTCAGGTGAACCAGGACGCGGCGCCGGTCCTGCGGATCGGGAATGCGGTCCAGCAGCCCGGCCTCCTTCAGATCCTCGATCCGCCGCAGCGCCGTGGTGGTGGGCGCGCCCGAGGCGATGCACAGGCTGGTCACCGAGATCGGCCGCCCCGTCGCTTCCGCCACCGCGAGGTCAAGCAGCATGTCCCAGGCGGGGTCCGAGAACAGCCCGGCCTGGAAGATGGCGTCGCGGTCGGCGCGGGCCGCCACGAGCGCACGCAGATAATTCGGCCGCGCGGTGGTGAATTGGGGGCGGGCTGCGCCGTTCTCCGCCTCGGCCAGGGCCTGGGCCTCTTCGTCCGCCAGCAGCGCGAAGGCGCGTTGCACCGCATGCGCCACTTCTTCGGGCAAAAGCGGTTTTTGGAGGAAATCCACCGCCTTCAGCCGCAGCGCGCCCACCGCCCGGTCGAGCGAGGCATGGCCGGTGATGACGATGGCGGCGATGGGCCGGGCGCGTTTGCGCATGGAGAGCTTCTGGAGAAGCTCGATCCCGTCGATGCGCGGCATCTGCAGGTCGGTCACGATGACCTGCAATTCGTCATGCCGCTGGACCAGATCCAGCGCTTCGACGGCCGTATCGGCGGTGCGGGAGGAAATGCCGAGCGAAGACAACCCCTCGTTCAGCTCGATGAGGATGTCGGGATCATCATCCACCAGAAGCACGCGGGGCGCTTCCGACGCCTCTTCGTTCATGGGTCAGGCCACTCCCTGCAACGGCTCCACCCAGGGTTCGCATGTGCGTCCAAGCATGGTCTGCATGGCAAGCAATTCCGGGAGCGGCCGCTTTCGCGAGACGAGATAGCCTTGAATGTAATCCACGCGTGCACCGCGCGCCAGCGCCAGGTCATCGAGACTTTCCACCCCTTCGGCCACCACGGTGAGGCCGAGGCGGTTGCCGAGTTCGGCAATGGAGGTGAAGATTCGCCGCGCCTTATCCCATTGCCGGGCCTGGCGCAGCAGCTCCAGATCGATCTTGATCTCGGTCACCGGGAGGCTGGAAAGCTGGAGCAAACCGTTCTGGCGCTGGGCAACGTCGTCGAGCGCGATGCCATATCCGGCGAGCCGCAACTGGGTGATGGCGGAGAGCGCGTCCGGCGAGGTGTAATAGATCGCGTCTTCCGTCAGCTCGAAGATCATCTGGCGCGGCTCGAGCCCGGTTTGGCGGGCGATGCGCGAAATTGTCTCAACCGCGCCGGCATTTTGGAGCACTTCCAGCGGGAGGTTGATGCTGACCTGGGTGGTCGGCCCGTTGGCGCTCCAGCGCAGACAGGCATCGGCCGCCTCTGCCAGAACCAGGAAGGTCAGATCGGCGAGCACCGCCGTGTCCGCGGTGGCGGCGGCGATCATCTGCTGGGGCGAGGCCGGGCCATAGCCGGGCAGATCGGTGCCGAGCAGCGCCTCGGCCCCGACGAACATGAGACGGTTCGCGGTGACGAGCGGCTGATAGAGAATGGGAAGCGTGCGGGTGCGGATCGCCTCTTTCAGGGCTGGCAGCATGCGTTCGGCGGAAATCTGTTCGCAGCGGGCGGCCGGATTCGAGGCAGGAACAACCGGCCGTTCCATCAGGGCCAGCACATCCTCCGGCGCAAACGGCTTTGACAAGGCGCCGAGCACCTGAAGCCCGTGGCTGCGGGCAATCACACCGGCCGCGCGCAGCAATTCCTCGCCGCTTCCGCTGATGAAGATGATGCGCGGCGCGCGCGGCAGATGGCGCAGCCGCGTCAGCATGGCGATGCCGTCGACCGTGGGCAGCGCCAGATCCAGCAAGAGAATATTGGCACCGGCCAGTTCCGTGTCGCAGACCAGGCGCGGGTCATCCCGCCACGTGGCCGCATATCCGGCAAACGCAAGCGCCTCCGCGAGGTCTTCCGCGAAGGCCTTGTCGTCATCAAGAATAAAGATCTGCGGACCCTGACCCGGCATCGTTACTCCCCTATTTTGGGAGATTACGCGCCATCCAAGAATTTCTGAATATCATTCAGTACCATATCGGGATCGATAGGCTTCACATAGAGAAGATCCACTCCGAAATCCTTCGCTTCGGAGGTATCCAAAACGTGGCCAGTCATCAGACAGTAGACGCGGGGCTGCAGATGGGCCGGCAGGCGGCGGGTCGCGGCCACCAGTTCGGCTCCGCTGAAATGGCCAACGCGCAGGTCCGTGAGCAGACAGGTGGGCGCGGCGCCGGCATGGAGCGCCTCCAATGCATCGGGCGCGCCCAGATGGACGATGGTGCGCCAGCCGCAGGCGGAGAAGAATTCGCCCAGTTCGCCGGCGAGATCCGCCTCGTCGTCACAGATCAGAATGGATTGATCTTCGCTCATGCGGCCTCGCGCGTCGCGGGCGTGCGGGCAACGGGCAGAAGCAGCGTGATGCAGGCGCCGTTGCGCATATTTTCCGCGACAATGTGGCCGTTCATGTCGCGCACCACGCTGCGCGCGAGCGACAAGCCAAGGCCCGCCCCGGCCCCCGCGGGCTTGGTGGTGGAGAAGGGCTCAAACAGGTGAGCCATGACCTCCTCGCTGATGCCTCCCGCCATGTCCTCCACCTCGACCAGCACTTTCTGGTCGTGGAGGCGCGCGCGCAGCCACACGGTGCGCGGACGGGCCATCGCGCGCTGCTCGAAAGCGTCGCGGGCATTGATCAGCAGGTTGACGATGACATGCTCCAGAAGATCGCGATCGCCGAGGATGGCGAGATCAGCCGGGACATCGAGTTGCAGCGCGAGGCGGATGCCGCAGGCGCGATACTGTTCCGCCACGAAGCCGGCGGCGAGTTCCAATGTGGGCCTCAGCGCGAAGGTGGCCGCCTTGCCCGAGGGCTGGCGGCCATAGCGGCGCACCTGGTCGATGATGCGCTTGGCGCGGTTCACCTGAGTCGTCACGCGGTCGAGCTTGGCGGCGACCGCCTCGCGTGCGTCGGCGGCGTCCAGGTGGCGATGGGCGTTTGCGACGGCCATGCGGATCACGGCGAGCGGCTGGTTCAACTCATGGGCGATGGCCGTGGCCATCTCGCCCAAGGTCGCCAGCTTTGCGGCCTGAATCAGTTGGAGGTCGGCGTCGCGCGTGCGGCTGTTATCGATCAGCACCATGAGCATCTGCGGCCGGCCTTCCCACATGACGGGACACAGGCTGCCTCTGAGGGAAACGACATCTCCGCCCGACTTGGCGAACGCGATTCGTAAGATCATACCCCCGTCATCGCCAATCTGCACCTCTTCCAAAGAGGTGTCGATCAGGCGCGTCCAGTCGGGATGGTCGAGAGAGGGATGCACCATCTCGGCCGCGGCGGGATTGATGAAGCGGACCGCCCGCTCGGCCGGGTCCACGACGAGCATGGCCGAGGGCGCCGCCTGAACCACGCCGCGCAGATTGCGCTCCATCTCAGTCACGGCGCGCCGCGCCGCTTCCACGGCCCGCAGATGCTCCCGGTCGCGCCGGGCGCGCGTCAGCATGAGAATGATGAGCGTCGAGCCGGAGAGGAACAGCAGCGCGAGCGGCACGAGGGTCGGCTGCTCCGAGAGGGAGCGCTCGCGCTCGAACAGATTGTTGTTATAGGCGACGGACGCCATGAGCACGCTTTGCAGTTCCCGTCCCAGCGGCGCAAGGGCCGACGACCAGGCCTTGAGGATCGGCTCCTTCGGCGCGCTGCCGCTCTCAAGGGCGGGCATCGCGTCGATCATGCCGTCCAGCACGATCTCGAAGCGCTGGAGCACCGGCGTAAGCGCATCGATTTCCGGCAGCATCCGCCCGTCCTCGGACCCATAGAGAAGCGGCAGGCGCGATCGCAGGATCTCGAGGCGCAGCCCCACATCGGCGAGGGCCTCGGCATCGGGCCGCAGCGCCGCGCGCTTCAGCGCGTCGTCGGTCTTCACATATTCAAGCTGCGCTTGATAGGCGACCCAGCCGGAGGTGGTGACGCTCTCGGAGAGCAGCGCCTGCTCCTTTCTCTCCGAGATATAGAGAAGAGCCGTCGCAACAAACAAACTGAAGGTGACGGCGCAAAGCGCCGTCGGCCAAGCGCGCCATCCGGCCCGCAGATTATGGGACAAGAAAATCAAGACTTTTAACCTGCCAGACCATGCGGGATTTATACATCGCCTGCTTAAATCTGGCATCGCGATCGAGGGGATACATGATCCAAAAGGGACCCTTATCTTTTACGCGAATGATGGTTCCATTGATCCTCGTCGAGAATAAGGCACCATTTTGGGTCCAGTCTTCGGCGGGCAGGGTCATGACATAATCATTGAGCGCGGCGACGCGGACCTCTTTGGGGGATTGACCGCCCAGCGTGGCGATGGCGGACAGCGGCGGGCCGGTGAAGCGCCGCACGCCTTCGGTCCAGGGGGTCGAAGTCTCGATGGCCGCCTGGGGCAGCGCGTCCAGGTCCCGCAGGGTGAGTTCGCGCTGCTCCACGACCTTGCCATCGGCGCCCGCCCAACGCACGAGCACCGCCTGTGCGGCCGCCGGAAGGGTCAGCCACAGCACGAGCAAGCTGGTGATGACAGCCGTGCGAGACATCGGTTTGATAAGGTTCCTCTCGTAAGAGGGGCGGCTTGGATCCGAATCAGAAGTGGGGCAAATCTAAAGAGGCCGTCAAAATGGCACGGGCACCTGTGAAAATCCCTTCGCACCCCTTCCATTTTGGCAATGATCCCGCACGGATAGCGCCAGTTTGGATGCAATCACGACCTCAGCGGGAGCCATTGGTGTAGAAATGATCCCGGGCGGTCGTCTGATCACGTCCGATATGAAGCTTGCAGCTTTGGATGAGATCGGACACCTTTTGTGACACTAGGTTGCGGTTGGTCCATGGGGCGTTCGAACGAGACGGGGAAGAAAAAGGACGGTTTCGGCATCATGCCGAAATCGCGAACTCGTGCGTTCCTGGTGTGGTTCGTGCTCGCGCTGGTCTGTTGCGCCCCCCCGGCGCTGGCCATCCTGTCCTACAAGTTGCATGTGCGGCACGAGGAACGCGAGTCCATCGATAATTCGAAGCGCCTCGCCTATGTGCTGCTGTCCCACCTCGAGCGGACGGTCGAGGGCATCGACAATTTCATGATCAATTTCGGGAATTATCTCGGAGAGAAATGGAATTCGGAGGATGTCTATCGCGAGCTGCGCAACGCCCCCTTGCCGGCCTCGGTTATCCAGCTCTCCATCGTGGACCCCAACGGGCGCTTCGTCGCCAGCAATCTCGCGCCACCCGGCAACTCGATCGACCTCTCCGATCGCGAACATATCCGCGTCCATCTCGACGGATTGTCCGGCGACAATGTCTTCGTCAGCCAGCCCGTGAAGGGCCGTGTCTCCAAGCTCTGGACGATCCAGTTCTCCCGCGCCATACGCGACAATAAAGGTCAGTTGCGCGGCATCCTGGTGGCCTCCTACGAGATCGCCGACCTGATCGAATTCTACGGCCGGCTGCGCAGCGACCCCGATGCCCTGGTGGCGTTGGTGGGCACCGACGGCATCATCCGCGCGCGCGTCGCCGGCAAGGGCGGGAGCGACGTGGTGGGCCAGAGCCTTTTAGCCTCGCCCGTCTTCCAGATGATGCGCTCCACTGCGGAAGGCACATATATCAGCGCGTCGCCGCTCGATCGGGTGGAGCGGATCGGCTACTTCATCGTCTCCAAGCGCTATCCCCTGATGGTGGTGGTCGCCTCGGAACGCGCCTTTGTGCAGCGCCAGAGCGACGAATTCATGGTGACCACCGGTGCCGTGGCCGGGGGATTGGGCATCGCCTTGCTGGTGCTCGGCATCGTCGTGATCCGCAACAACCGCCTGGAATCGCGCCCCCATAGCAAGGAACTCCAGGCCGAGGCCCGCCAGCGCGAGGCGCAATTCCTGCGGGCCTTCGGCAACATGCCGGGCGTCAGCGTGGTGCATGTGAGCGGAGATGTGGCGACCCCCATCGGCGCCAGCAGTTCCGACGCCTCGTCCGCCGTCGCGCGCCATGTGCGCAGCCGCCAGTTCATCTCTCAGATCTCTGCCAATGACGCAGCGTCCGTCAATATCGAGCACTTCACCCAGGACGGGGAGGAGCACGAAATTCAGTATCTCGTCGCGCAGATCAGCGACCTGGAATCCAAGGGCACGGGCGAAGCCCCCGAGCGCGAAATGGTGGTGTTCGCCCTCGACCGCACCGCGGTGCGCACCGAGGAGAACAATCTCTACCAGATGTCCAAGATGGCGGCGCTGGGCGAACTGGTGACCGGGCTCGCCCACGAGATCAACCAGCCGCTGGGGGTCATCCGCCTTGCCGCCGCCAATGCGCTCAATGGTCTGAAACGCGGCCTGCCGCCGGACCATGTGGAAGAGAAGCTCAACCGCATCGTCCACCAGACCGGTCGCATGAAGGCGATCATCGACCATATGCGCATCTTCGGGCGCAAGAGCGAACTGCGCCGCGAGCCCTCCTCCGTCTTTGCCGCCATCGACGGCGCGATGCAGGTGGTGGGCACGCAGATCCGCCTCGACGACATCACCCTTTCCGCGCCCAAACCGTGCTGCGGCGACGTGAAGGTGCTGTGCCGCCAGGAGCAATTGGAGCAGGTGCTCATCAATCTCCTCCTCAATGCCCGCGACGCGGTCCGCGCCCGCCGCCAGGCCATGCCGGGCTATCGCGGCTCCATCGACGTGTCCTGCGGCATCGAGCCCGGCGAGGGCGAGAAATGCACCGTGCGCCTCGTGGTGCGGGACAATGCCGGGGGCGTGCCCGACGCCATTATCGGCAAGGTGTTCCAGCCCTTCTTCACCACCAAGGCGGCGGGCCAGGGCACCGGCCTCGGCCTCTCGGTCTCGTTCGGCATCATCCGCGACCATGGCGGCAATCTGAGCGTGGTGAATGACGCCGACGGCGCGGTCTTCACCATCATGCTGCCGGGCCTTCTGGCGGAAGAGAAGGCGCCGCTGGAATGCGCCACATGAGCGCGCCGGTCGCCGGTTGCGCCGCGCCGTGCGCGCGGCCGAAACGCCCGGCGGGTCCCGCCCGATGACGCGCGGCACGCTGGTCTTCGTCGGCGCCTGCGCCGCGACCTATGCCCTGCTGCAGGGCGGATTGATCCTGCTCGGCGCCCCGACCTCCCCCTGGACCTCGCCGTGGACCCAGGCTGCCCTGGTACTGGTCAGCGTGCTCGCCGCGCGGGGCGCGCGGCGGCTCTGGCCGTGATCGTCCGCTGAAGCGGTTGATCGATCCGGTGAACCGGTGAAATCCCCTAGGCTCACGCATTCTCGATCAAAGAGTGAGAGCCTGATCCGATCAGGTTGAATCAACCCGATCGGATCGCGCTCTAATTGGCCGGCGGCTCCGGCGGGTCCGGCTCGGCCGAGGCGGTGGGCAGGATGGAGAGCGGCATGCCGATATTGGGCTTGGGCAGGCCGTTATTGAGCGGGCGTCCCGGCGCGGGCTGGGCGAGGCCGCCGGCGGTGGGTTCGGCGGGCGCTTCTGCGGCCTGCGCCGCCTGAGCTTCCTTGGGCGGCCAGACGCCGACCGCCTCGGGTGGCGCGTCGCAGAAGTCCTTGGCCCGCGGCGTCCAGGAGCCGAAGCCCGAGCGCACCAGATTGCGCATGACATTGCAGACATAACGCTGCTGGGCGGGCGTGTTTTTCGGCCCAGCATTGTAGCGGGCGGCCGCCATCACCCAGCTGCCGTGGCGCTTGTAAAGCTCGCTCAGGAAGCGGGCCGCCTGCTCCACATTGGCGCGCGGATCGAACATCTCTTCCAGCGAGCGGAACTCGGCCTTGTGCCAGTAATAATTGGCCTGCAGGCAGCCGAGATCGATCAGCTCCGTGCCGGTGGCGCGGATCTCATTGAACTTGCGGATCGCGTCGGGGAGGTTCTTCCCCACATAGCTCACGGTCTTGGTGGCCACCAGCAAGGGCTGCAAAGTGCCACTGCCCCCGCTCTCTGTGAGGCCCACCGCGTAAAGGATGGGCAGCGGCACGCCGAACTTCGCCGAAGCGCGCGCGATCTCCGCCTCGCAGATGCCGAGCTTCAGGTCGCCCGGCGCCGCGATTGCCCCGCTAACGCTGATCGCGAGAAGACCGATCGCCGCCAGAAGACGCTTCACGCTCATTGTCGTCCTTTCTCGCCCCCTGCTCTCCCCGCTCCTGGCCGGACGTGCCCTGCTCCTCGCCGCGGTCCGCAGCGAAAGCCAGGTTGGTCTGGCGCGGCAGCATTTCAAACCGGGTCCAGGCGCCCGCCTGGTCGGCGGCGTCCACCACCGAGACGCGCGCCTCTTCCACGCCTTCCGCCGCCAACATGTCGGCCAGCTTGGCATGGTCGTTGCGCAGCATGCGCGCGGTCTCGGCATTCTCGGCGGAGAGGCGCACCTCAAGGCCCGCATCGCTCATGCGCATGCGCACCGTGACCGAGCCGAGATCGGCCGGGTGAAGCTGAATATCCAGCAGGCGCAGGGGCCCGCCGCCGGTGCGCGGCGCATCCGGGCTCTGGCCCGGAACCTGGGCCGCCATGCGCGCAAGTTCGGCGCCAATGGCGCTCGACACCTGCCGCAGATTGGACAGGGTCAGCCCCGGCGAGAATCCGGCCGGAGCGGAGGAGCCGGTTTTTCCGGTTTCGGACGCGGCGGCATCGACGGTTTCCGTGGCTTCGGCGGCATCGGCCGAGACGGCCTCAGCCCCCTCGCGGCGCTCGGACAGGCGCGCGTCCTGTCGTTCGCTGGCCTGGCGGGCGGACGCCCGATCAAGGGCGGAGGGCGCGGCGTCGGCGCGCCGCGTCGGAGCGTCGGCCTCGGCCGGCGCGTCCACGGCCCCTGCGGTTTCACCCGGCAGGGTGAAGGTGGGCTTGGGGCCTCCGTCCGCCCGCACCGGGGCGAAATGGGTTTCCTGCGCCAGCACCGTCACCCGCAGAGGGCCAGTCTCGGCGGCATCGCCGTTCGCCAGCGTCTGGGCAAGCGCATCGGCGCCGGCCTTGCCGGGCTGCGCACCGCCCTGGGGCAGGTCAGCCTCGGCCTCGGCTGCGGCAGGCGCGGGCAGTGCAGCGGGCACGGGAAGGGTCGGCAGGACATCGCCCGTCCGGGCGGCGAGAGCGCCGTCCGCCTCCGGCTTGGCCTGCTCGCCGGCCGGACCCTCGCCGTCCGCCGGCTCGGCCGAAAGCGTAGCGGACTCAGCGTCCTTTACGTCCGCCTTGGTCGCGCCCGTGGTTTCGCCGGTGAGAGCTTCCACCTTGGCGCCCGGCTTGTGGCCTCCGCCCGCGCGGGCGGGACGGGCAGCGTCCCCGGCCGGCGCACCGTCACGGGCGCCGGGCGTCGGGGCGCCCTCCTCGGTCACGTCGGCGTCGAGACGCACGGGCGAAAACAAGGCGGCGAGAAGATCGCGCGCGCTGGCGGGCCGGCGCCCCTGCGCGCCCTCCGCGCCAGCCTCCTCCGCCTGCGCGGCACCGTCGCCGAGAAGTGCCGCGGCACGCCCGGTCGATCCGCGCGTCGCATCTGCCCCGGCGTCCGCGCCCGTGGCGAGGCCGCTCATCAGCGCGCCGAACACGCCGTCATCCTTCTGCCCCTGTCCGCTTTGGCCACCGGAGCGGCCGGTCACCCGGGCGGCGGAGGAGAGGCC
>JASBUY010000003.1 GCA_030147645.1 Aquabacter sp.
GCCCGTATTCCAGAGCGGTCGAACCGCGCTCTTCCTTCACGAACCGGGTCAAAAGAAGTTTCATCACCTGTCCCTCGAACCCGGGGCATCGGACCCCGGATGCGGCGACGCTAGGGGCTGGGTCTTGCCCACTGGTAAAGATCGGGGGGAGCAAGCGGGGGACGCGGAGTCAGCGTGCCCAAATCGTTAACGCGCCGGGCAGCGGCGCGGCGCACTCCGATCCAGCAGCGCCGACCAGGCGCTGAGCCCAAGCGCCAGGGCGGACAAAGCGGCCGCGACGAACGGCAGATGGGCATAGGCGACGCCCGCCGTGATCGCGACCCCGCCAATCCAGGCGCCCGCCGCATTGCCGAGATTGAACGCCCCCTGGTTGAGGGTGGAGGCGAGATTGGGCGCATCGCCGGCCGTATCCACCACGCGCAATTGCAGCAGCGGCACCAGCGCGAAGGCGAGCACGCCCCAGAGGGGGAGCACGATCAGGGCGCTGAGCGGAGCGCGGCTCGCCGGGACGAACACCAGCAGCACCGCGATGATGGCGACGAGGGTCCCGAGCAAAGCGGGCATCAGCTTCCAGTCGGCGAGGCGCCCGCCCATCATATTTCCGGCGGTGAGGCCCGCGCCGAACAGGAGCAGTGCCCCGGTAATGGCCTCCGGCGAGAGCCCCGCCGCCGTGGAGAGGAGCGGCGAGATATAGGTGAAGACGCAGAACAGGCTCGCCGAAGTCACCACGCTGATCAGCATGGCAAGGCCCACCTGGGGGTCCTTGAGAACGCGGAACTCCACGAGGATGCTGCCCGCAGGCTTCGGCAGACGAGAGGGCAGCAACAGGAGCAGCGAAGCGAGCGCGGCGATGCCGATCACGGCCACGCCCCAGAATGTGGCGCGCCACCCCATCCACTGCCCGAACGCAGTCCCGGCCGGAACGCCCAGAACATTGGCGAGGGTGAGCCCCGCGAACATGAGCGCGATGGCCTGGGCACGGCGCTCGCGCGGCACGAGTTCGGCGGCGACCACCGAACCGATGCCGAAAAAGGCCGCATGGCATAAGGCGGTGGCGACGCGCGCGCCCATGAGAAGGCCGTACGAGGGCGCCAATGCGCACAACACATTGCCTGCCACGAACATGCCCATGAGGCCGACCAGCGTCGCTTTGCGCGGCAGCGCAGCCGTGATTACGGCGAGTATCGGCGCGCCCACAACCACGCCCAAGGCATAGCCGGTCACCAGGAGCCCGGCCTGCGGAATGCTAACCGCGAGGTCGCGCGCGACATCGGGCAACAGGCCCATGATGACGAATTCCGTGGTGCCGATGCCGAAAGCGGCGACGGCCAGCGAGAGCAGCGACAGAGGCATTCCGGCTCCGGGAGACGAGGGCTGGATAAAGTGCCGCCCCTGCTGCAATGCAGCAAGCGCCGCGCCCGCACGGCAGACATGCGTCACGGCTCACGGCGCTTTGTGCGCGTGCCGCTTTCTGGTTGGATGCGGCGACCGGGAGGCTTGGGAATGGGACGTTTTTTCAAGGATGAAGTGTTCGAGTCCCAGTTTCTGCGGACTTTGGGCCATGCCTTTTATGGCGGGGCGGATGTGGGAGAATGCCTGGCGCTGGCAGGACGCCTCGGATCGGCGGACCCGGAGCGCTGGCATGGCGCGTGGCATCAGCTCGCCCAGCGCACCTATGATCTCGGCCAGGCCAGCTTCGTCGCCGGCCAGCGCGTGAGCGCGCGTGAGGCGTTCCTGCGCGCCTCCAATTATTTCCGCGCGTCCTACACCTTCCTGTTCCAAGCCCCGCTCGATCCGCGCGCGATCGCCGCCTATGACCGACAGGCCGAAGCCTTCGCGCGGGCCATGACGCTCATGGACCATCCGGCAGAACGCGTCGCCATCCCTTTCGAGGATCACGCGCTGCACGTACTGTTTCTGCGCCCCGATGCCGCCGAGGGCGCCCGCCGCACCCTGATCGTGACAGGCGGCTATGACGGGCCGGCGGAGGAGAATTATTTCATGAGCGGCCGCGCCGCATTGGCGCGCGGCTACAACGTGCTTCTCTATGACGGACCGGGCCAAGGCCACGCTTTGTTCAAGGACGGGCTGACGCTGCGCCCGGACTGGGAAGCGGTGCTGAAGCCGGTGGTGGATTTCACGCTGGCTCAGCCCGGTGTCGATTCGAACGCTCTGGTGGTTCTCGGGGTGAGCCTTGGCGGCTATCTCGCGCCGCGCGCGGCGAGCGCCGAGCCGCGCCTTGCTGCGCTCGTGGCCGATCCCGGCCAATTCTCGGTCTTGGAGGAAGCCCGGGCGCGGCTTCCCGCCTGGATCGGGCGCCAGCTTCCCGATGGAAACCGACTGGTGCTCGGCCTGCTCGGACGCATGCTGGACAAGCGAATGTCGCACGTATCCGAGGGCTGGGCCTTGCGGCGCGGCCTTCTGGTGAACGGCTGCACGACGCCGCTCGATTTTCTGAGATCCACCGCCGCCTATACGAACGAGGAGCGCGCGGGGGAGATCGCCTGTCCAACCATGGTCTGCAGCGCGGACGCGGACACCATCGGCACCAGCGCGCGGCGCCTGTTCGATGCGCTCACCTGCGAGAAGAGGTTCCAGACGTTCGCCGCCGCCGAAGGCGCGGGCGGCCATTGCGAAGCGGGCGCGCGGTCCATGTTCAACCGCGAAATGTTCGACTGGCTGGACACGATCCTGAGCCGCGCGGGCGCCTGAGCCAAAGGCGGAGCGGGAAAGCCCGCTCCGCGTCCTGCTTGGAAAAGAAGCGCCTCAGCGCACGATGATGTTCTTGAACTGCCAGGGATCCTCGAGGTCCAGTTCCTCGGGGAACAGGCGCACCCGCTCGGTGAGGGGCGTCCAATCCGTATAGGTGCCGATCACCGGCCCGAGATAGGGACGCTGCACCTCGAGGCAGCGGCGGAAGTCCATCTCGTCCGCCTCGACGATGCCCGCCTCGGGATTTTCCAGCGCCCAGACCATGCCGGCGAGCACGGCGGAGGTCACCTGGAGGCCGGTGGCGTTCTGATAGGGCGCGAGCTTGCGAGTTTCCTCGATGGAGAGCTGAGAGCCATACCAATAGGCGTTCTTGGCGTGGCCGTAGATGAGCACGCCCAGTTCGTCGATCCCGTCCACGATCTCGTGCTCGTCGAGGATCTTCCAGTCGCCCTGCATCTCGCCGCCGGCGCCGAACATCTCGTGCAGCGAGAGCACGGCGTCATTGGAGGGGTGATAGGCATAATGGCAGGTGGGCCGGTAGACCACCTTGTCGCCATCGCGCACTGTCAGATAGTCGGAGATCGAGATGGCCTCGTTATGGGTCACGAGGAAGCCGAATTGCGGGCCGGGCGTGGGCGTCCAGGTGCGCACGCGGGTATCCGCGCCGGGGCGCATGAGATAGATGGCGGCGCCGCAGCCGCCCACATGGGTGCGTCCGTCCGGCGGTAACTCCTTTTCATGGGTGCCCCAGCCCAGTTCCGCCGGCTGCAGGCCCTCGGAGACGAAGCCTTCCACCGACCAGGTGTTCACGAACACGTCGCGGGGCTTGGGGTCGCGGGCGCGCTGGGTGTCGCGCTCGGCGATATGGATGCCCTTCACGCCCAGCGCGCGGGCGAACTGCGCCCATTCCTCGCGCGACTTCGGCTCGGGCCGGTCGAGGCCTGTGTCGTGGGCGATGTTGAGCAGCGCCTGCTTCACGAACCAGGAGACCATGCCGGGATTGGCGCCGCAGGTGGACACGGCGGTGGGGCCGCCCGGCGCGCGGCGGCGCGCATCCAGCAAGCCTTCGCGCAGCGCATAATTGGAGCGCGCTTCCGGACCCTTGGTATCGTCGAAATAGAAGCCCTTCCAGGGCTCGATCACCGTGTCGACATACAGGCAGCCGAGCTCACGGCACAGTTCCATGACCGCGACCGAGGACACGTCCACCGAGAGGTTGACGCAGAAGCCCCGCCCGCCGCCGGCGGTCAGGAGGGGGGTGAGCAGATCACGGTAATTCTCGGCGGTGACTTCGGACTGGATGAAGCGCAGGCCCCGGGAATCGAGGAGCTTGCGGTCATCATCGACCGGATCGATGACCACGAAGCGCGACCGGTCGAATTCGAAATGGCGCTCGATCAGCGGCAGGGTGCCGCGCCCGATCGAGCCAAAGCCGATCATTACGATGGGGCCATCGATGGTCGCGTGAACCGGCCATTGGGTCATGATGCGTCAAACTCCTCGGCTAGGGCACGCACAGAACCAGCCGCGCCTCGCGCGCCGGCCCGCCGCCCCCTATCAAAGATTTTGGAGAGCGGATCTCCAGGCCACCGTTGGCGTGGCCGCGGGCACCATGCTGAGGCGGGTCACCCGCGTCAACACCCTCCTGGCCCGGAAAAGCAAGAATCCGCAAGGGGCCGCGCGCGCCCGTGCGTCGGCGGGCTCTGACATATCATCTTCATGAACAATCCTCAGAATCGACGCTAAATGGTATCATGGTGACGATATGCATATGTTGGAATGGGTCGAGTCCCTGCCATCGGCCCAAGAGGTCCTCGTCATCTCAGGCTTCATGATCTGCTACGCGCTGATCGTGATCGGCGTGGTTTACGGCGTCCGGGCCCGGTGGCCGAAGGCCTTTTCCGGCGTCTCTGCCTCCGTCTTCAGCCCGCTTGGGGCGATCTTCGGCCTGACCGCAGCCTTTCTCGGGGCGGATGTGTGGGACAACGAGTCCGCCGCCTTGCGGGCGGTCAATGAGGAAGCCCGCGCCCTCTCCGAGATCTGGGTCTTGTCCGAGAGCATGGGCTCGCCCATCGGCGACCGGATCCGGGCAGACATCAAGGAATATGGCGAGATCGTCCTGAGGAACGAATGGCCGGTCCTTGAGAAGATGACCGACCCGTACAACGCCGCCAGCATCCGCGCGCGGGAATTACTTTACGATATCATGCGTCAGGTGGCGCAGTTCAAAACGACCGACGAGATCGGGCTGGCGCAATTCGAGATCGACGACCTCATCCGCCAAGCGTTCGTCAGCCGCACGCTGCGGATCGACATCGCAATCCACCATGTCAGCTATACCAAATTGTATCAGACCTTGAGTCTCGGCCTGTTGCTGATCCTCGCCATTGCGGTGGTGCATTCCACGGAGATCCGCCTGCTGACCGTCATGACCTTCGGCGCAACCCTGGTGGTCTCGCTGGTTGTGTGCGGGGTCATCGCCAATGACGAGCCCTACGAAGTCGGCGCCTCAAGCATCGACCCCACGAAATTCTATCTGGTGCATCGCGACTTCTCTCGCGCGCTCCCCGATGCGCCGTCCCCGCTGCCGGACTCGCCTGCCCCGGCAAAGTGAGGTTGCAGAACGCTTTTGGAGACGGCGGGTGCCGATCAGCGCCCGCCTTCACGACTTGATTGCTTGATACGAGAGGACGCCGCCAGCAGGCGCCTCAGTCGCTCGCCAGGATGTGGTTCTTCACCAGCGGATAGACCTGGCCCGCCCATTTGCGCCCCGAGAAGACGCCATAATGGCCGACTCCGGGCTGCATATGGTGGCGCTTGCGATGGGGACGCAGGCGCGAGCAGATTTCTTGCGCGGCCACTGTTTGACCGAGCGAACAGATATCGTCCCGCTCCCCCTCCACGGTCAGCAGGGCCGTGCGGCGAATGGCGCCGAAATCGATGGGATTGCCGCGATAGGTCAGTTCGCCCTTGGGCAGCCGATATTCCTGGAAAACATACTGGACCGTCTCCAGGTAGAATTCGGCAGCCAGATCCAGCACCGCAAAGTATTCGTCATAGAAGGCCTTGGCGGTCTCGGCCTTCTCGGTCTCGCCATTTGCGAGATTTTCATAAAGCTCGAAATGCGCCTTCATGTGGCGGCCGAGATTCATGGAGACGAAGGCCGACAACTGAACGAAACCGGGATAGACCCGCCGTCCCGCCCCCTCAAAGCCCATGGGGACTTTGGAAATCAGGTTGCGCTCGAACCAGGCCATCGGCTTGGACTGGGCCAGCTCGTTCACCTTGGTTGGGTTGATGCGGCAATCGATGGGGCCCGCCATGAGCGTCATGCTGCGCGGCTGGGCCGGATTGCCCTCCTGCGCCATGACGGCGGAGGCCACGAGCGCCTGGACGCAGGGCTGGCAGACGGCGACGAGATGCGCGCCCGGCCCCATCCATTCCAGGAACTTGATGATGTGCTCCACATAATCGTCGAAGCCGAACGGGCCGTGCTCCAGGCTCACGTCCCGCGCATTGTGCCAATCGGTGATGAAGACGTCGTGGTCGGGCAGCAGGGTGCGCACGGTGCCCGCGAGCAAGGTAGCGAAATGGCCGGACATGGGCGCGACCACCAGGACGCGCGGCTGCGGCACGTCCGATTCCTTCTTGAAGTGCAGAAGGGTGCCGAAGGGCAGGCGGTAGACGGACTCTTCCGTCACCTCCAGCTCGCGGTTTCCGACCAGCGTCGTTCCAATGCCGAAGGGCGGCCGTCCGTGGCTGAGGCCGGCGCGCTCCACCATTTCATAGGCCGCCGCCAAATGCCGCAGTCCGGGATTGGAGAAGGCCGCCATCAGCGGGGTATCGAGCATACGCCTCGCCATCCTGGCCCCGAAACGCACCGGGTCCATGAGGTCGGCCTGGGTCTGATAGGCGAGATACATCATGTTGCCCTAAGCCGGATACGCGGCGCCAAGGAGGAAAGATACGGAGGGGGACGACCGCCGAAACGGCACGCTTTCCGAAATTCGAACACTGCGGGTGCGGCGGATTCGCCCGGCGGTGGAGCCGCCTGCACCCCGTCCCGTCACGCAGCCGGCCCGGCCGAAAAATTGCCGCGCCCCCCTGCACCGCAAGCCGGGCTCTGCTAACCTATTGGTGCCGTGGATTATTCGCGCCATGCCCCGCGCTCGTCGCTCGTCACCCTGGAGAAGATATTGGATCGGGGGGTGGTGCAATGCAACACGGAACAGCTAAGATCACGAAGCGCCGCTCCGAAAATCGGTGATGTCTATGACCACGCTCACCATTTCCAGCAAGAATTACTCCTCCTGGTCGCTGCGCGGCTGGCTGTTGTGCAAGATGGTGGGCTTGGCCTTCGAGGAGGAGCGCGTCCCGGTGGACGATCCCGCCGCCAAGGCGGAATTGCTGCTGCTCTCTCCCTCCTTCCTCGTGCCGCGCCTGGTGCATGAGGGCGTCACCGTCTGGGACACGCTCGCCATCGCCGCATATCTGCATGAGCTTTTCCCGGAGGCGGGCTTGCTCCCGCCGGACCGCGCCATGCGCGCGCACTGCCTCTCCATTTCCGGCGAGATGCATTCCGGCTTTGCCAATATGCGCTCCGCTTTGCCCATGAACATCAAGGGCAAATATCCGGGCTTCCGGGTGTGGGCCGGGGCGCAGGCGGATATCGACCGCATCCTTGCCATCTGGCGCGGCTGCTTCGCGGCCCATGGCGGCCCCTTTCTGATGGGCCCGACCTTTACCCTCGCGGACGCCATGTACGCGCCGGTCTGCTCGCGCTTCACCACCTATAGCGTGCCGCTGGACGCCGCCTGCGACGCCTATCGCGGGCGCATCATGGCCCATCCCCTGATGCAGGAGTGGATCGCCGGCGCCCATGAGGAGCCCGAGGAACTGGAAGAGCTGGACGTCGAGTTCTGACGCCGCCGGCCGGCGGGCCCGGCCGGCCTTAATCGATGCTCTGCGAGAGCGCCTCCAGCGCTTCCAAGGCGAAAGCCGGCAGCGCGCCCTCGTCCAGAACCGCGAGGACAAGCCGCCGCCGCGTCCACCCGTCGGCCAGGGGCCGCGCCTCCAGATCGAGATGCGGCGGAAGGCGCAGCCGTTCCGTTAAAGGAAGAAGGCCAACCCCGACCCCGGCGGCCACCATCTCCCCGAGCGCCGCAAAGCTGGTGACGCGCACACGCACCTTTAAGGCAAGGCCGAGACGCGCCGCCTCGCTCGTCACCATGTCGTTCAAGGCGATGCCTGCGGCGAGCCCGACGAAATCCTCCCGCGCCAGCTCGGCAAAGGTCAGGTCCTCGCGCCCCGCCAAGGGATGGCCCACGGGCAAGAGGGCCATCAGGCGATCCTCCCCATAGGGCCGCCACGCCAAGCCGGCGAGCCCCACGGCTTGCGAAAGCACCCCGAGGTGAATGACGCCCTCACGCAGGGCACGGACGATGGCGGTGCTCGGCCGCTCCTCAAGCTCCGCATCAATATGGGGATGGCGCGCCAGAAACCGCGCGAGGTCGCCCGGCAAACGCCCGCTCAAGGCGGCCGTGTTGCTCCAGAGCTGGAGTGTGCCCTTCAGGCCCTTGGCGAAGCGCCCCAATTCGCCGCGCATCCGCTCCGCCTGCTGGGTCAGCAGGCGGGCGTGGTGCCCGAAGGCGTCTCCCGCCGCCGTCGGCCGCACGCCGGCACGGGCCCGCACCAGAAGCGGCGCGCCCACCTGATCTTCCAAGGCGCGGATACGCGCGCTCGCGGATGCCAGCGCCAGATTCACCCGGCGCGCGCCCGCCGTGATGCTTCCAGTCTCTAAAACGGCCAGGAAAAGTCGCAAGTCCGAGAAGTCGAAGCGCATGGCCGATCCTTCGGTTCAGGCGAAGGATATCGCAGGATAATCCAGATTGCCTACGGCTGGAGCGAAGATCACTGTGGGCGAATGTCCTTGCCCCTCATCCTCGGCGTCTGCGTCATCCTCGTCCTGGCCGGCATCGTCAAAGGTGCATCCGGCATGGGTCTGCCGACCCTGGGCATGGGCCTGCTGAGCCTTCTGATGCCGCCGGCCGATGCCGCCGCCATCATTGTCGTGCCCGCCATCCTGACCAATGTCCTCCAGTTCACGACCGGGCCGCGACGGGGGACGGTCGTGCGCCGATTCTGGCCACTGGGCCTCTGCGCCATCGCCGGCACCTTGGCCGGAGCCTTCTGGTTGGGCGGGCTGCAATCCCATCTCGCGCCCGCGTTGCTGGGAGGGACGCTGCTGGTCTATGGCCTGTTCGGGCTGGGCAAGCTGCATTTCCGCACGCCGGCCGGTGCCGAGCCCTGGCTCTCGCCCCTGGTCGGGCTCATCTCCGGCTTTCTCACCGGTACAACGGGCGTCACGGTGATGCCGGTGGCGCCCTATCTTCAATCACTGGGGCTCGATCGGGAGGACCTGGTCCAGTCGCTGGGGCTGGCCTTCACGCTGTCGACTTTCGCGCTGGCGGTCACTTTGTCGCTCGACTTCTCGGCGCTCACGGATACGCGTCTTGCGCTCGCCTCGCTGGGCGCGCTCGTCCCGTCCTTCCTCGGCATGGAAATTGGCCGGCGCCTGCGGCTCGCCGTCTCTCAGGAGACGTTTCGAACCGGCTTCTTCTTCGCCCTGGCGCTGCTGGGCGCGAACACCTTGGTCCGCACCCTGCTGTAATGCGCGAGATCAGTCTTCCGCGCGATGGATGTCGTGGACGACGATCGCGGTGCTCTTGGAGGGCTTGGCGAGGAACTCCCGGCGGCGCAGCGTCTTCAACGTGTCCTCATAGCCCGACTGCCAATGGTCGCGCATGGACGTGCCCGAGAATTCATAGTCCTTGAAGTCCCGCTCATAGGCCTTTTCCTGATAAATCAGGTGGCAGATATTCACCGCGCCGGAGCGTTCATAGGCTTCGAGCAGGCGGCAATCCTCCTCGGTGCGCAATTGCTCCGGAATGCGCTGGAGCGCCTCGGCATAGAGCGTGCGCAATTCCTGCACGCGCCGGAAGAAGTCCGTGATGGACCGCGTGCGGCTGGAATAGCCGATATCCTTCTGCCGCTCGATCACGTCGAACATGTCGCGCGGAAGATCCCCGCGCGCCGAGAAGAGATCCACCTGGAAGACCAGGGCGCTCGGATGGTCCGGCTGGTCGAGCAGCCACTGCAGCGGCGTGTTGGAGACGACGCCGCCGTCCCAATAATATTCCCCGTCGATACGCACGGGCGGGAAGGCCGGCGGCAGCGCGCCGCTCGCCATGATGTGCTCCGGCGCAATCCGATGGGTGGAATTGTCGAAATAGACGAAGTTGCCGGTGCGCACATTCACCGCGCCAACCGAAAACCGCTTCTGGCCGCTATTGATGAGGTCGAAATCCACAAGCTTCAGCAGCGTGTCGCGCAGCGGCGACGTGTCGTAGAAGCTGGTGGCCCCCTCCGCACCGCGCGGCAGCATCCAAGGGTTAGGGAATCGCGGCTTGAAGAAGCCGGGCTGGCCGAGATTGATGGTGGCGAAGGCGGAAATCTGGTTGCGCATGCTGCGATAGGCATCGCCTTCCGGGGTGAAGGCCCAGAATTTCCGGCCCGACACCGTGTTCCAGAATTCGCGCAGGCGCGGCACCCGGTTCTCGGGGGTGTTGCCCGCGATGATGGCGGAATTGATCGCGCCGATGGACACGCCCGACACCCAATTGGGCTCCGCGCCGGCAAGGGCCAGCGCCTCATAGACGCCGGCCTGATAGGCCCCAAGCGCGCCGCCGCCCTGAAACACCAGGGCGACGCGGTCATAATCGGCCACCACGTCGCGGATATCGTTCGGAACTTCGCTGAGAAGCGTGCTCATCTGCCTAACCCCGTTCATTCCCCGAGCATGGCGCCCGCGCGAGCGCCCTGCAACGCCGTGCCAGAGCGCAGCTGCGCTAAGCCTCAGGCCTTGTCGGCGAGATAGTCGAACATCACCTCGCCCATGCCGAGCGTCAGATCGGCACGCAGATGCAGCGCCGACACCACTTCCAGAACGGGGAGGCGCGCGACGTCGCAGATGACGTGCGGATAAAGGCCGAGCGCGCCGGGGCCGACCCAAGCCTCCTTCAGCGTGATGTCCTCAAGATAATAGCGCACCAGTTCGCAGATGCGCGGCGTCGCATCCACGTGGGGGATGATCTTGATCATGAAGTTCGGCGCCTTGAGCGAATTCAGCACCGTCTCGTGGTCAGCCGAGACGTGCTTGTAGCCCATAGAGGCTTCAGCGCAGAGGGTCTTGCCGTAATGCAGGCGGCCGACCAGCACGTCTTTCTCCACCTCCATCTTGGGGTGGGCGTATTTCTTCGGGAAGCCCCAGAGTTCGCGACCGCCCGCGATGGGGGCTTCGTCGTCCAGATACATGGAATGGACGTAGCCACCCGCCACGCCGTTATACTTCACCGGGATGACTTGCCCGGTCTCGGTATAGTCGCCGAAGCCGGTGGAATCCGGCATGCGGATGAACTCGTACTTCACCAGCGGCTCATAGACTTCGAGCGGCTCGGGGACGACGGCGCGCAGCGCGTCCATGTCGGTCCGATAGGTGATGATCATGAATTCGCGATCGAAGAAGCGATATGGCCCGCGCGGATAAGCGGGGTTCGTGAGCGGCATGGAATAGGCGGTGCGACGCACGTCTTCGATCTTCATGGGAGCTCCCCTCGAGCGGCGGGCGGTTCATCTCGCGCATGCGAGATAGATCACGTTAGCCCATAGCTTTGAGCGGTGACAGCCCTGCGACGACGACGCCGGCCACATCCTGCGGTGGCGCGGCGACCGCATCCCTCCATCGCATGGCCTCCTGCGCGAGTTGGCTCACGCCGGCACTCATCTCGTCCGCCAGCAGCGCAATGTCGGCCGCACTGAACCAGCCCACCTCCAGCGCGTCGTCCGCCGCGACGGCCTTGCTTTCCTCCTCGCTCCCGCGGCAGAGGACAGCGACCAGCAGGTAATGATGGCGCAAGACCCCATCCGGCCCATGGTCGAGCGCATCGAGAACGGCAATGGTGCCGATGGGCTCGGCGGCAATCCCCGTCTCTTCCCGCAACTCCCGCACGGCGGCGGCCGCGATCGTCTCACCCCATTCGATGCGTCCGCCCGGAAAGCCCCAGCAGCCGGCATCTGGCGGATTGGCGCGGCGCACCAAAAGCACCCGTTCCTCACGCAGCAGGACCGCCAGAGCAGCGCATCCGGGGCGCTCCTGCGGGGCACTCATGCAGCGCCCCGCGTCGCTTCGACCACCCGGTTCCGGCCGAGGCGCTTAGCCTCATAGAGCGCAGCATCGGCCGCCGCCAGAAGCGCGTCTGGCGAGCCGGACGCCTTGGGCGTCATG
>JASBUY010000005.1 GCA_030147645.1 Aquabacter sp.
CCGCGTAAGCGACGGCATGTTCATGGCCTGCGCCCGCGCTCTGGCGGAAACCTCGCCGGCGGCCAAGGACGGCGTGGGCGCCTTGTTGCCGGCTCTGGCTGACATCCGCGCGGTCTCGCGCCACATCGCTTTGGAAGTGGGGCGCGTGGCCATGGCCGAGGGATTGGTGCCGACCTTGTCGGAGGACGATCTGGTGGCGCGGGTGGACGCGCACATCTGGGTGCCCACCTATCGGCCCATCGTCGCCATCTAAGAAGGGGGCGGCGATGACAGAAGGGTCATCGCCGCCGTCATGGGACGCGTGTCGGCGCCACGTCAGGCTGTGCGGACCGTCTCCAGGAAGCGCTGCATTTCGCGCTCCAACTGCTGGGCCTGGGAGCTCAAAGCCGAGGCCGCCCCCAGCACTTGGCCGGCGGCGGCGCCGGTCTCGTCGGCGGTCTTGGCCACGTCGGAAATGTGGGCTGTCACCGAATTGGTGCCGGTGGCGGCCTGGTCCACATTGCGCACGATCTCGCGGGTGGCGATGCCCTGCTCTTCCACCGCCGCCGAGATGCCGGAGGCCACGTCGCTCATCTTGCGGATCTGCGTGCCCACGCCTTCGATCACCGTCACCGCATGCTGGGTGGTGGACTGGATGGCGCTGATCTGGCTTTCGATCTCCTCGGTGGCCTTGGCGGTCTGGGTGGCCAGCGCCTTGACCTCGGAGGCGACCACGGCGAAGCCCTTGCCGGCATCGCCGGCGCGGGCGGCCTCAATGGTGGCGTTGAGCGCCAGCAGATTGGTCTGCGAGGCGATGTTGGAGATGAGGCCGATGAAATCGCCGATGCGCGACGCGGCCTGAGCCAGTTCGCGGATGACGTCGCCGGTCTTGGCGGCTTCCGCCACCGCCCCGGCGGACATCTGGGCGGACTGTTCCACCTGACGGGCGATCTCGGTGACGGAGGAGCCCAATTCCTCGGCGGAGGAGGCAACCATCACCACATTGGTGGAGGCTTCCTCAGCCGCCGCGGCCACGGCAGTGGACTGGGACGAGGTGCGCCGCGCCGCTTCGCTCATGCCCTGGGCCGTGGTGTGCAACTGGTTGGAGGCGGAGGCGACACTGCCGATGATCGAGCCGACCGTCTGCTCGAAATCGTCCGCCAAGGCCAGCATGCTGCGGCGGCGTTCGGCCTCAGACTGCTGGCGCTGCGCCTTGGCTTCCGCCTCGAGCATGGTATTGCGCAGCATTTCCTCCTTGAACACCAGCACCGCCTTGGCCATGGAGCCCACTTCGTCCCGACGGTCCACCGAGGGGATCTCCACGTCGAGCTTGCCGCCCGCCAGAACCTGCATGCTGTCCGTCAGGCGCGAGATGGGCCGCGTGACCCGGCGCACCACCACCAGCAGGCCAAGGCTCGCCACGGCAGCCGCGACTACCAGGATGACCGCGTACATCACCAGCGCACTGCGGGCCGAGGCCGCAGCCTCGTCCGCAGCACGGTTGAGTGCATCGATGGCGGCGAAGCCGATGTTGCCGGTGGTTTCGAGCGCCGGGATTACCTGGCCGCGCCACTCATCCACATTGACCGGCGGTTTGGTCCCGGCCGTGAGGGCGGTGATGATCGAGTCCCGGAGGGACTTGAACGCACCCGAGAAATAGCGGGACTGCGCCGTCGCGACAGCGGCCTTCAGCGCCGCCGGCATGTCATCCACGTCCACCAGTTCGCGAACCTCAGACCAGGCCAGCGTGGTCTTGGCGTCTTCCGCCGCCAGTTCCAGCAACTCGGCCGGCGTGAAGGACCGCTGCGCCCGCAGGACGGCGCTCAGCAGCAAGGCGGAATTGCCGGCGGTCGTGCGGGTGACGCCGGCCGCGGCACGCACCGCGAGGAACCGCAGCAGCGCCGGCTGAAGCATCCGGATCTTGCGCTCCAGGGTCTGCGTGACGCCGTTGAGTTGGGTGAGAATGAGTTCGCCCTCGCTCATGACCCGGGCGCCGAGCTTGACGTCGCGGGTTTCGAACGGGGTCTTGAGCGATGTGTCCACCGTGGGGCGCATGGCTTTGATGGCGTCGTAGGCAATGCGGATCTGCTTCGTGAGGACGGCGACGTCCGGATCGCTCATGCCGGCGAGGCCGCCGAGCGCCGAGGTCATGCCCGCGTCCACCTTCTCGCGGCGGCCGGTCAGGTTGGCGACGAGGCCTTGCAAC
This sequence comes from Aquabacter sp., assembly GCA_030147645.1. Classification (GTDB taxonomy): domain Bacteria; phylum Pseudomonadota; class Alphaproteobacteria; order Rhizobiales; family Xanthobacteraceae; genus Aquabacter. The sequence goes on from JASBUY010000005.1 coordinate 2,186, forward strand.
TTGTCGTTAGGCGCCTGAATGGCGGAATTTCCGTCCGAGCGCTCCAGGCGATAGCTGGTCAGCACCTGGAACATGGCGTTGTTGACGTCAACAAATTCGGACGCGACTTTGGCAGCCTCATAGCGCCCATAGGCGGAGACCAGTGACGAGACGCAGAGTGCGGCAAGAATGGCGCTAACAGCGCCGAAAAGTGCGATCAATGTGGTCTTGACTGAAAGATTTTTCATTTCATCCCCCGACTTATGGCCAATCGGTAGCCAGCGAGGCTTACCTCTGGCTTGCCTATCCCAGCGGCGTATGCGCGGCGGGATGATGGGCATAAGCGATTGCCCCGGGGGGAATGGGGTGCGAGCGGCGGCTCGTGCGTCCGCTGTTCATCGGCGCGTCTGGCAAGGCCGCAGATGCCGGAGCGCAGGTGCGGGCGTATGGTTCAACATCCACAACCAAGCGGATCTTCACGCGGGCATCGGCCCCGCTGGCCGACGCCCCGGCGTGTCCTGCTACGCGCTTAGGCGTAACGGGCGATGGTCAGGCCTTCCATGTCGATCTCCGGCGCGCGGCCGGTCACCAGGTCGGCGACCACGCGGCCAGTGCCGGGACCCATGGTCCATCCCAGCGTGCCGTGGCCAGTGGCCAAGTGCAGGTTGTCATAGCCGCAGGGGCCGAGGATCGGCGGGCCATCGGGGGTGTTGGGCCGCAGGCCGCACCAGAAGGTGGCCTCGGAGACCTTGCCGCCCTCGGGGAACAGGTCGGTGACCACATGCTCGAGCGTCTGCCGGCGCTTCTCGCGCAAAGTCAGGTCGAAGCCGGCCAACTCCGCCGTACCGCCGACGCGAATGCGGTCGCCCAGGCGGGTGACGGCCACTTTGTGCGCTTCGTCCATCACGGTGGATTCCGGCGCGCCACCGGCATCGGTGATGGGGATGGTGAGCGAATAGCCCTTCACCGGATAGACCGGCACCCGCACGCCCAGCGGCTTCAGCAAGGCCGGGGAGTAGCTGCCCAATGCCAGCACATAAGCGTCGGCGCGCACGGCGCCCACATCGGTCTCCACCCCGGTGACGTGCTTGCCGTCGAAGGTCAGGGCCTTGATGCTGCGGCCCCACTGGAAGGTCACGCCGGCTTCCACGGCCATTTCGGCGAGGCGATTGGTGAACTTGAAGCAGTCGCCGGTTTCGTCGCCGGGCAGCAGCAGGCCGCCGGCCACCTTCTCGCGCACCCGCGCCAAGGCCGGCTCCACACGGATGCAGCCGTCGCGATCGAGCAGTTCGTAGCGCACGCCGGAGCGCTTGAGCA
>JASBUY010000018.1 GCA_030147645.1 Aquabacter sp.
TCAGCGCAGCATGCGTCCGGGGGGGGGCCGCGCGGCACGCCGCCATGAAATGGATAGACAGAGGGCGACGGCCTATGTCTCAGCCGCCTGTGCCGCAAGCGCATCCCTCGCGAAGGAAGTGGTGGGCGGTGACGGGCTCGAACCGCCGACCCTCTCGGTGTAAACGAGATGCTCTACCAACTGAGCTAACCGCCCACGGGGCTCGCAAACTGCCCGCACCGGCTCTTCGCCGCCGGCGCGTGCGCCGGTCCCCCGCATATAGGCCAGGGCGGGCGGCACGTAAACCGGGCCACCCTGAGCCCTCACGCGTCGAGATGGCGAAGGACGGTGCCGCGCAGGGTCGCGAGATCGCGGGCGAACAGGCGAATCCCCTCCGCGAGCTTTTCCGTCGCCATCGGGTCCTCGTTCATGATCCAGCGGAACAGGGGCTCGGACATCGGCCGGGTGAAATCGTGCCGTTGGGCCTCTTCCCCGACGAGACCCAGGGCCACCAGGTCTTCGGATTGCACCAGTTCCGTTGCCGCAGCGGTCTCAGGCGAAAGGGCGCGGGCAAGAGGGGCTTCGTCGCGGGCCAGCTCATCCAGCAGCGCGGGCGCGATGGTGAGGCGGTCGCAGCCCGCCAGGGCTTCGATCTCACCCGTATTGCGGAAAGAGGCGGCCATGACCACCGTCGCGACCCCTCGCCGCTTGTAATAGGCATAGATGTCACGCACCGAACGGACACCCGGATCTTCCGCCGCCGTGAAGTCGCGCCCACTCGCCTTTTTGTGCCAATCCAGGATGCGGCCGACAAACGGCGAAATCAGGAAGGCCCTGGCATCGGCGGAGGCCACGGCCTGGGCGCGGTTGAACAGCAAGGTCATGTTGCAGTCGATCCCCTCCGCCTGGAGGATCTCCGCTGCGCGAATGCCTTCCCAGGTGGAGGCGAGCTTGATGAGGATGCGTTCGCGGGAAACGCCGCGCGCGTCATAGGCGGCGATGATCTCCCGTGCCTTGCCAACCGAAGCGGCCGTATCAAACGACAGGGCGGCATCCACTTCCGTGGAGACGCGCCCGGGTACGAGACGAGACAACTCGAAGCCGACCGATATGGCGAGCCGGTCCGCGACCGCCGCTGCGACCTTGAACCGGTCGCCGGACTGGCTACGGCCCCAGGCCACCGCCTCGGCCATGGCGGGCGCAAAAGCCGGGGTGTCGAGCGCTTTCAGGACGAGCGTGGGGTTGGTGGTGCAATCCACCGGCTTAAACCGCGCCACGGCATCGATGTCGCCCGTATCGGCGACCACAACCGTCATCGACCGCAACTGTTCGAGTTTCGACGTCACTGGATCGCTTCCTCTGCTTAGAGACGTGAGCGCGTCGCGCGGCGCTTCGCGGGAGGAGGCATAGCAGAAGGGCGGGACGAAAGCGCGGCAGCCGCGCAGCGGAACGATGCCGCAGAAGCACGCAAAACGCCGATCCGGCTGCAGGGGACGACGGGTTGACGTCAGGAAAGGTTTGGGGACAGACCAGCTAAACGGGCCGGACGTCGGGAAAGCCACGCCGTGCGTGGAAGGCAAGCCGCCTGGCGCGGGCACTTTGGCTCGGCCGGCCGGAGCGGGCACGGGCCAAGATTGGCCCGGCCTCGCCGAAACCCAGGGGCGCCTCTGGCCGAAACCGGCCAGGCGCCACACCGGGGGATGCGTCAGTCGTTGACCGCTTCCTTCAGGCCCTTGCCGGGCGTGAACTTGGGAGCCTTGGACGCGCTGATCTTCACCGGCTTGCCGGTGCGCGGATTGCGGCCTTCACGAGCGGCGCGGGTCACCACGGAGAAGGAACCGAAGCCGATGAGCTTCACTTCCTCGCCCTTCTTCAGGGCCTGGGTGATGATCTCGAACGTCGCGTCCACCGCGGCCTGCGCAGCCGCCTTGGTGAGCTTCGCCTCGTCGGCCACCGCGGCGATCAGTTCGTTCTTGGTGGTCATGTGACCGTTCCTTCCTTCGTTGTCTGAGAATCGAGAAGGGCCATGCCTTCTGCGACCGCCGGGAAAATTTACGGAAAATGCGGCTTTTGCAAGCGCGATCCGCCACAAACCCGCATAAATACACGATTTCCAGACCCAGAACCGGCAAAAAGAAAGGGCGGCGCGAAGATCGCGCCGCCCAAACAGCCGTTAAGTTATTGAAATATCAGTGGGCGACCACGCCGGAGGCATCTTCGTCGGGCACCACCGCATCCACCGGCCGTTCGGTCCATTCAATGGGCTCGGGGCGGCGGACGAGGGCATGGGCGAGCACTTCGTCCATGCGGGACACCGGGATGATTTCCAGCGCGTTCTTCACATTGGACGGAATCTCGGCGAGGTCCTTCGCGTTTTCCTCGGGGATCAGCACCTTCTTGATGCCACCCCGAAGCGCCGCCAGAAGCTTCTCCTTGAGACCGCCAATGGGCAGGACGCGCCCACGCAGCGTGATCTCGCCCGTCATCGCCACGTCACGGCGCACCGGGATGCCGGTGAGCACCGAGACGATGGTGGTCGCCATGGCGGTGCCGGCCGACGGCCCGTCCTTCGGGGTCGCCCCCTCGGGCACATGGACGTGGATGTCGCGGCGCTCGAAGAGGGGCGGCTCGATGCCGAAATCCACGGCCCGCGAGCGGACATAGGACGCGGCGGCCGAGATGCTTTCCTTCATCACGTCGCGCAGATTGCCGGTCACCGTCATCTTGCCCTTGCCGGGCATCATGACGCCTTCGATGGTCAACAGTTCGCCGCCCACTTCGGTCCAGGCGAGGCCCGTGACGACGCCCACCTGGTCCTCCGCGTCGATCTCGCCGAAGCGGAAGCGCGGGGCGCCGAGGAAACCCTCCAGGGTCTTGTCCGTGACCTTCACCGACTTTTTCTTGGAGATGACGAGTTCCTTCACCGCCTTACGGGCAAGGTTGGAAATCTCGCGCTCCAGGTTCCGCACGCCCGCTTCGCGGGTGTAGCGGCGCACCAAAGTCATCAGTGCTGCATCATCGATGGTCCATTCCTTGGCCTGGAGGCCGTGCTTCTGCACCGCATTGGGAATGAGGTGCTTGCGCGCAATCTCCACCTTCTCGTCCTCGGTGTATCCGGCGATGCGGATCACCTCCATGCGGTCGAGAAGCGCCGGCGGAATGTTCAAGGTATTCGCCGTGGTCACGAACATCACGTTCGAGAGGTCGTAATCGACCTCCAGATAGTGGTCGTTGAAGGTGCCGTTCTGCTCGGGGTCCAGGACCTCAAGCAGCGCCGCCGAGGGATCGCCCCGGAAATCCGCGCCCATCTTGTCGATCTCGTCCAGCAGGAAGAGGGGGTTAGCCTTCTTCGCCTTGCGCATGGACTGGATGATCTTGCCGGGCATGGAGCCGATATAGGTCCGCCGGTGACCACGAATCTCCGCTTCGTCGCGCACGCCGCCGAGGGCCACGCGCACGAACTCACGGCCCGTCGCCTTCGCGATGGACTTGCCGAGCGAGGTCTTGCCAACGCCGGGCGGGCCGACGAGGCAGAGGATCGGACCCGTGAGCTTGTTGGCGCGGCTCTGCACGGCCAGATACTCGACGATGCGCTCCTTGACCTTGTCGAGGCCATAGTGATCGCTGTCGAGGATCGACTGTGCAAAGGTGAGGTCCTTCTTGACCTTGCTCTTCACGCCCCACGGGATCGAAAGCAGCCAGTCCAGATAATTGCGCACCACGGTGGCTTCCGCCGACATGGGCGACATCTGGCGCAGCTTCTTCAGCTCATGCGTCGCCTTTTCACGGGCTTCCTTGGTGAGCTTGGTGCGCTTGATGCGGTCTTCGAGTTCCTGAAGGTCGTCCCGGCCCTCTTCGTCGCCGAGTTCCTTCTGGATCGCCTTCATCTGCTCGTTGAGATAGTATTCGCGCTGGGTCTTCTCCATTTGGCGCTTCACCCGCGTGCGGATGCGCTTCTCCACCTGGAGCACGGAGATTTCGCTCTCCATCAGCCCGAGCACCTTCTCAAGGCGGTCGGCGACCTTGATGGTCTCCAGCACGCCCTGCTTGTCCGGAATCTTCACGGCGAGGTGCGACGCGATGGTGTCGGCAAGCTTGGAGTGATCGTCGATCTGTCCGACGACGCTCACCACTTCCGGCGACACCTTCTTGTTGAGCTTCACATAATTTTCGAACTCGTTGACCACCGAGCGGGCCAGCGCCTCCGCCTCGACGCGGTCACCGACCTCATCGTCAAGCGTGATGGCCTCGGCCTCATAGAGGTCGGAACGTTCGGTATATTGGACGACCTGGGCGCGCGTGACGCCTTCCACCAGCACCTTCACGGTGCCGTCGGGCAGCTTCAGCAACTGGAGCACGGTCGCGAGCGTACCGACGCGGTAAATGGCGTCGGGCGCCGGATCGTCGTCGGACGCATTCTCCTGCGTGGCGAGCAGGATATAGGTGTCGCCGCGCATGACTTCCTCAAGGGCGCGGATCGACTTCTCGCGGCCCACGAAGAGGGGAACGATCATGTGCGGGAACACGACGATGTCCCGCAAAGGCAGCACCGGGAACGTCTGGGCGACGCCCGGGACAAGCGGAGGGCGCGGCTTCTGGCTTGTCATGACCCAATCCTTTCTAGAGGCGTCGGCGCAGGCGAACGCATGTCCGTCTGCACCGCGCAGCCGGGACCGGTACGGAGTATCAATGCGGGAACGGCGGCAAAGCCGCAGGAGGCACGAGGTCCGAGCCCGGAGACCGGATTCTTCAAATCATATGTGGAAAGCCTGAAGCTGGCTTTCAAGATCCGCCGGCGGTGTGGCGGGCGGATCGAAACCCTCTGTCCCGGCCCATGGGCGGGCACCAGAGAAACGCACGCGCCCACCGCCACGGCCAAGCCGAGGCGGGAGCGCGGGCGCATGGCGTCACGCACTGGCGCCGGCATCGCCGACGCGGTCGGCATAGATGTAAAGCGGGCGGGCATTCTGCTCGACCACTTCCTTGCTGATCACCACTTCCTCGACGCCCTCCAGACCCGGAAGGTCGAACATGGTGTCGAGCAGGATGCCTTCCATGATGGAGCGCAGGCCC
>JASBUY010000022.1 GCA_030147645.1 Aquabacter sp.
CCCCGGTTCGATTCCGGGCGTGGCCTCCACTGCGGCGAGCGTGAGCCGATGATAGCTGTGCCGCTTTCAAAAACTGGACAGGGAAGCGCCCTGATGCGTGGCGCCCGTCCCGTGACACGCGGCTCAGACCGGAGACATTAATGCCTTTCGCCCTTCCCGAGCGCGTGCGCGCAGCGATTCTCAGGGACGAGAATCTGCGGGTGATTTACCGCCTGTTCCTGTCCGATGGCACGAAGCATTGGAAGGGCTATGCGCTCGCCTTTTCCTTCATGGGCCTGATGGCCGCCGCGACGGGCGGCATGGCCTATCTCATGAAGGACGCGATCAATTCCATTTTCGTGGAGCCGACCGCTCAGGCCGTATGGGCCGTGGCTCTGGTGATGATGGCCCTGTCGATGATCAAGGGCTTCTCGGCCTATGCCCAGTCGGTGACCATGGCCCGGGTGGGCAACCGCATCGTCGCCGACAACCAGACGCGCGTGTTCGAGCGTCTTCTGGCGCGTCCTGTCACCTTCTATTCGGCCCATCACACGGCCGACATCACCATGCGCTTCTCGGCGGGCGCATCCTCGGCCCGCGACGCGCTGAATTTGGTCATCACCTCCATCGGCCGGGACATGCTGTCCCTGCTCGCGCTCGTCACCGTGGCGGTGATTCAGGACCCCTTCCTGGCGCTGATTTCCGCCGTGGTGATGCCGGTCGCGGTGATCGGAACCCGCAAGCTCATCAAGAAGGCCAAGAAGATCTTCAAAACCGAGTTCTCCAGCATGGTGAAGCTGAATTCCATCGCGATGGAATTCATCCAGGGCGTGCGCACGGTGAAGGCCTATACGCTGGAGCCCGTGATCCGCGAGCGCGTCTTCACCTATGTGGACGACGTCGAGCGCGCCGCCAACAATCTGAACCGCACCCAGGCCAAGTCCAGCCCGCTCATGGAAACGCTGGGCGGCTTCGCCATCGCGGGCGTCATCCTCTATGCGGGCTACAATGTGGTGGTGCTGAACCGCACGCCGGGCGAGTTCTTCTCGGTTTTGACCGCTCTGCTGCTCGCCTACGAGCCCGCCAAGCGCCTCGCCCGCTTCCATGTGGAACTGACCCCCATGATGGTGGGCGCGAACATCCTGTTCGACCTGCTGGACGGCGATGCTCCCGAGACCGCGCAGGAAAACCTGCCCCGCCTGCCGGTGGATCGCGCGCGGATCGAGTTCCAGGACGTGGAATTCGGCTATCGCGACGGCGAGCACGTGCTGCGCGGCGTGAATTTCGTGGCGGAGCCCGGCCAGACCACGGCGCTGGTCGGCGCCTCGGGCGGCGGCAAGACCACCATCATCAACCTGATCGAGCGCTTCTACACGCCCCAGGCGGGCGTGATCCGCATCGACGGGCACGACATCATGCAACATTCCCTGCCCTCGGTGCGCGGGGCCTCCGCGCTGGTGAGCCAGGATGTATTCCTCTTCTCCGGTACGGTGCGGGAGAACATCGCCTTCGGCCGGCCGGGAGCGAGCGAGGAGGAGATTGTCGCCGCCGCCAAGGCCGCCCATGCCCACGACTTCATCATGAAGTTCGACCAGGGCTATGATTCGCAGGTCGGCGAGCATGGCGTGCAATTGTCGGGCGGACAGCGCCAGCGCATTGCCATCAGCCGCGCCTTCCTGAAGGACGCCCCCATCCTGCTGCTGGACGAAGCCACCGCCGCGCTGGACAGCGAATCGGAAGCCGAGGTTCAGAAGGCGCTCGCGACGCTTCAGAGTCGGCGCACCACCATTGTCATCGCCCATCGGTTGCAGACGGTCGTGGGCGCGGACAAGATCTGCGTCGTGGACGGCGGCAAGGTGGTCGAGGTGGGCCGCCACGAGGAGTTGATGGCCGCGCGCGGCCGCTATTATTCCTTCTACCAGATGCAGTTCGCCCATGAGGCGAAAGGCCAGCAGAGCGGCGAAGCGCCGGCTTTGCTGAGCGCGTGAGGGGCCTCGGCAGATTTCTTGCCGAAGCGACTTCACAAGGGGGCGTTCCCTTGCTATATGGCGCGCCTCGCAAGTGAGCACCTGATCCTCGGTAGCTCAGCGGTAGAGCAACCGGCTGTTAACCGGTTGGTCGCTGGTTCGAATCCGGCCCGGGGAGCCACTTGCTTTTAAAAATCCTCCGACCGTTCGCGGCCGGGGGATTTTTTGTTTTCAGCTCCAACTCAGTGCGCCGACAAAGTCCGCCGCAGCGCTCCGCACGGCGTCGAGATGGGTGCACAGGCACACATGCTCGCCGGCCGCGATCTTAAGGATGCGCGCATCCGGGCGCGCCTTGGCGATCCGCTCCAGATGGGCGAGGGGCACCACCCGGTCACCCGTGCCATGGACGGCGAGCAGCGGCGCGCGCACCGCCGCGATCGGTAGGGGCGGCATGGCCTGAAACTGCGCCACGTCATTGAGAGTGGCAGGCAGACGTTCGGACAAGCGGCTCGCCACGCTGTTCTGGAGCGCAATGAGCAGCGCGCCGGCCTCGGGATGTCGCAAGGTGCGGCGCAGCACCTCCTCGTCCAGGATCGAACGGCGCGCGGCCGGCCCGGGATTGAGTCGCGCCGCCAGCGAGACCAGTACGCCCAGAGGGCGCAGCCGCGCCGCGAGACCGATGAAGGGCAGCCGGCGTGCTGCACCCGGGGGAATATCCAGATGGCCGCTGCAGGCGGAGATGAGGATCAGACCCGCGCAGCGGTCCGCGTGACGCGCGGCAAAACTGATGGCGCTTGGCCCGCCCGCCGAGACAGCGGCCACCAGCACCCGTTCCAGACCCAAAGAATCAAGAAGAGCCGCCAGAAGGTCCGCCTGATCGGCAGGCGTGCGGCGGGCATTCATGGGCGTCCCCAGGTAGCCGGGACGCGAGACATTGATGAGCCGGAACGCGGGCGCCCTCCCGAACAGACAATGCGCCAGAATAAGCCCCTGATCCCAGCCGCCCATGCCGCCATGCAGCGTGAGCAGAGCCGGCCCGGCGCCCGTATCGCAGATCTCGATGGGGCCGAGCGCCGTCGAGACCAGACGGGGCCGCGGCGAGGATGGCGCGGCGGGTCTGGAAGCTTTGCTCACCCGCCGAACACCGACCAGTGCATGGTCTTGGCCAATTGCTCCAGCGCCAGCGAGCCCAGCACCGAATTGCCGTGGGGATCGAGGCCCGGCGACCAGACGGCGATGGATGCCTTCTCGGGCGCGACCACGAGGATGCCGCCGCCGACCCCGCTCTTTCCCGGTAGGCCGACACGGAAGGCGAAATCGCCGGACCCGTCATAATGGCCGCAGGTGAGCATCAGGGCATTGATGCGGCGCGCGCGCTCGGACGAGATGACGGACACCCCCTTCCCCGGCAGCTTGCCGGAAAAGGCGAGATAGCGCCCCGCCATGGCCAATTGCCGGCAGGTCATGGTGATGGCGCAGTGATGGAAATAGACGCCGAGCGCATGGTCCACCGGATTTTCCAGCACCTTGAACGCCTTCATGTAATTGGCGAGCGAGGTGTTGAGGAATCCGGTCGCCTTCTCAGAGCGCGCCACATGCTCGTCGATGGCGACACTGTCGTCGTCCGCGACGAAGCGGCAGAAGCGCAGGATTTCGCCCAGCACCTCGCGGGGCTGGTGGCCGGCCAGCAGCACATCGGTCACCGCGATGGCACCGGCATTGATGAAGGGGTTGCGCGGCTTGCCCTTCTCATATTCCAGCTGGACGATGGAGTTGAAGGGATGACCGGAGGGCTCCTTGCCCACCCGATTCCATAATTGGTCTCCCACCTTCCCAAGCGCGAGCGTCAGGGTGAAGACCTTTGAAATGCTCTGGATGGAGAAGGGCACTTCGGCGTCGCCCGCCGTGTACATCTCGCCATCGGCAGTGAACACCGCAATGCCGAACTGATCCAACGGCACCTTGGCGAGTTCGGGAATATAGCTTGCGACCTTGCCGCGCTCCGGGCGCGCACGCATGCGCGCCGCGATCTCTTCGACCACGCTGTCCAATTTCACCAGAACGGTCCTCATCGGAATTGGCTTTTGCTGGACACTATACCCATATGCCGTTCGAGCACGAGCCTTGCCGGGCGATCTGCGCACGTTGCATGGGCATCCATCGCGCGCCCGCCTGCGTAAAAGCGCACGCCGGATGCGCGCGTCTCGATTGTCGCCCTGCGAGAGACGGTCGTGCGGCCATCCGGCGCGTCGAGTGAAACGGATTCCGGGCGGCGCGGCGTTTTCCGCGCCTGGCCCCAAGAGATTCCCGGAGGTCCCGTCATGCGCCCCGCCCTGCTCTGGTTCCGCGCCGATCTTCGGCTCCATGACAATCCCGCACTTCATTGGGCGTGCGAAGGCGAGCGGCCCGTGGCTGCGCTCTATGTCCTCGACGAGGAATCCCACGGCGTCCGCACGATGGGCGGCGCCGCGCGCTGGTGGCTGGCCCAATCGCTGCGGACCCTTGCGGCGGATCTCGCCGTTCGCGGCATTCCCCTCATTCTGCGCACAGGCCCCGCCGCCGAGCAGGTGCCGGCGGTGGCGCGCAGCCTCGATGCCGCGCGTGTGGCCTTCAATTCCCGGTCGGGCGCCACCGAGGCGCGGATCGACGAGGCGGTGGCCCAGGCCCTCGATGGCGCGGGCATCGCAGTCAAACGCTTCAACGGACATCTGCTGCACAAGCCCGGCACGGTTCAGACGCAGGCCGGGGGCTTGCCGCGCACCTTCAGCGCGTTTCAGCGCGCCGCCCGCAAGCTCGCCCCGCCGCGCCGCCCGCTGCCCGTCCCCCCGGGCCTGACGGGCATTGGCGGCACAGCGGGCGACGCCTTGGAAGACTGGATCACGCAGGCTGGGCTCGAACCCAAGTCACCCGATTGGGCCTTCGGCCTGCGCGCTGCCTGGACCTGCGGCGAAGCGGCGGCCCGTGCGCGCCTCCAGGATTTCATGGCGAGCGGTCTGAGGGGCTATGCGGAGGGGCGGGACTCACCGGCGGCACAGCATGTCTCCAGGCTCTCGCCGCATCTGGCGTTCGGAGAAATCTCGCCCAACCAGGTGCTTGCAAGCGCCCGGGACGCGGCGGAGGCCGGCACGGTGCCGCTGCGCGACGCGGAGAAGTTCGAAGCGGAACTCTATGGGCGTGAATTCTCCCTTCATCTGCTGTCGGCCGAGCCAGACCTGGGCAGCCGTATGCTGCAATCGCGATTGGACGCCTTCCCGTGGCGCGAAT
>JASBUY010000028.1 GCA_030147645.1 Aquabacter sp.
CCCTTTAACCACTCGGGCACCCCTCCACATCAGGCCCGTCGCCTCAAGGCCGCCTGCAAAGTCCAGGCGGCACTCCAAGCATTGACAAAACACCGGCGAAGCCGGTGGCGAGAAACGAGCACGCTCAAATTCCTCAAGGCCGGCTTTATGTGAGTCACACTTCCACAAGTCAACCGGGAAATGAGAACCGGATCTCCGGCCTGTGGATGGCCACCTCGCGCAACGCACACGGCCCCGTGATGGTCAAGACCGCTACCCACGCCGGGCGGTTTCCGTATGATGAGCACTCCTGACGCCAGTCAAGGTGCCCCATGTCCATGTTTCCGGATTGGTCCCTGTCTGCCGCCGCCCGCCAGGGCGCGTTGTCGCTCCGGCGCATGGCCGTGACGCTCGCCCTGGCGGCGGGCGCCTGTGTTCTGGTGCAAGCCGCAGCAGGAGCGGCGGAAATCAAGGTGCTGACGACCGGCGCGCTCAAGCCTGTGGCGTTAGAGACCGCGGCCCGCTTTACCCAGGCCTCCGGCACCGCCGTGACAACGACACGTCTGGTGGGCTCGCCAAGCGCGTGGCGGACGGCGAGACCTTCGATGTGCTGATTCTCACGCCCGGCGCGCTGGCAGATTTGCAGAAAAGCGCGGCCGCGTCGCCAGCGGCCCCATCACCCCGCTGGCGAAGGTGGGGATCGGCGTCGCGGTAAAGGCGGGCGCGCCCAAGCCGGACATTTCCTCGGTCGCCGCCTTCAAGGCGACGCTGCTGGCGGCTGGCAAGGTGGCGATGATCGATCCCGCCTCGGGCGGCTCCAGCGGCATCTATCTGATGCGGCTGTTCGAGACCATGGGCATTGCCGACGCCATCAAGGCTAAGGCGGTTCTGGTGCCCGGCGGACTGGTGGCCACGCGGGTCGTCTCGGGGGAAGCGGACATCGCCATCCACCAGATCAGCGAAATCCTGCCGGTGAAAGGCGCGGAACTGGTCGGCCCCATCCCGGCGGAAATCCAGAACTTCACCGTCTATGCCGCCGCCCTTTCACCCACGCCATCCCAGCCGCAGCAGGCGGCGGCCTTCCTCGCTGCCCTGGCCAGCCCGGAGGCTGCGGCGCTGTTCGAGGCCAAAGGCATGAGCCCGGCCGCTCCCTAGCCACCCCCACTAGGCCCCGCGCCTGCCCCTTGCGCGAAGGCGCGGCGTCTGACAAAGCCTCTCTCATGTCCGATAGGCCCAGCCGCCCCCCCTTCCGCTCCGCCGGCCGCCCCTCCAGCGGCAAGCCCGGCGCCCGCCCCTTCCCGCCCAAGCGGCGCAGCGGCGGCCCCGCCACCTGGCAGGGCGAAGACGACGTCGCATTGCTCTATGGCTGGCACACGGTCTCCGAGGCCCTGGCCAATCCGCAGCGCCGCTTCCGCAAGATCGTGGCGACGGAAAATGCGGTGCATCGCCTGGAGCAGGAAGGCTTCAAGCTGCCGCTGGCGCCGGAAATCGTGCGCCCCTCCGACATCGACAAGCTCCTCGGCCCGGATGCCGTGCACCAGGGCCTGCTGGCGGAGGCGGATCACCTCCCCTCACCGCCGCTGAAGAAGGTGGCCGGCCACGATCTGGTGCTGGTGCTGGACCAGATCACCGATCCGCACAATGTGGGCGCCATCGTGCGCTCGGCGGCGGCATTCGCCGTGGGCGCCATCGTCACCACTGCCCGCCACAGCCCGGCGGCGACCGGTGTTCTGGCCAAGAGTGCCTCGGGCGGCCTGGAACATGTGCCGTTCTGCCTGGTGACCAACCTCGCCCGCGCCCTCACTGAGCTGAAGGAACGCGGCATGCTGGTGGTCGGCCTCGACAGCGAGGGCGGCAAGGACCTGGAAGATACCCCCCTGCGCGCGCCCCTCGCTCTGGTGCTGGGCGCGGAAGGCAAGGGCTTGCGCCAGCTGACCCGGGAGACCTGCGATGAGCTGGCGCGCATCGACCTGCCGGGCGTCATCAAGAGCCTGAATGTCTCCAACGCCGCCGCGCTCTCCCTGGGCATGGCACGGCGGGCGCTGAAGCGCGCCGGCTAACTCCCAAAACGAATTGTGCGTACTGCGCAAGATCAACCGGCGTTTCGCGCGCGGGTTGGCGGCATTTCGCAGGTGCACCTAAGACCATTGACCAATCGAAACCGTGCGGTTCCTCAGTCATCTTAACGGTACGGCGCGCTATGCGTCCGGCTCGGCTTATCCGCGCGGAAGACGCGGACAGACGACACCGTTGGAGGAACGCCAGACTCCCGCGCCCGCAGCGACGCGGCGTTTGATCGTATGCCATCAGGTTGCGTCAGCCTCCGGAGCGTACCGCTTGCATCTCCTCATCCGTGCGGACCGAGGAGTTTGGGGTAAACTGGGAGGAGCATCCATGTCAGTCACGACGGCAGCACCGGCAGCAGCACATGCGCCGATGACGCGGGAAGAGAAGAAGGTCATCTTCGCCTCTTCCCTCGGCACGGTGTTCGAGTGGTACGATTTCTATCTCTATGGTTCGCTAGCGGCGATCATTGGCGCGCAATTCTTCAGCGCTTATCCGCCGGCCACCCGCGACATCTTCGCGCTGCTGGCCTTTGCCGCCGGCTTCCTGGTCCGCCCGTTCGGCGCCCTGGTGTTCGGGCGTGTCGGCGATCTTGTCGGCCGCAAATACACCTTCCTGGTCAC
>JASBUY010000032.1 GCA_030147645.1 Aquabacter sp.
TTCGATCAGCGTCTTTACGCCCAGGACATCGCCGGCTCCAAGGCCCATGCGGCCATGCTGGCCGCCCAGGGCATCGTCGCGCCGAAGGATGTCCAGAAGATCCAGAAGGGTCTAGACACGATCCTGTCAGAGATCGAGGCGGGCAAATTCACCTTCCGGCGCGACCTGGAAGACATCCATATGAATGTGGAGCAGCGCCTCGCGGACCTGATCGGCGCCAGCGCCGGGCGCCTGCACACCGCCCGCTCCCGCAACGACCAGGTGGCCACCGACTTCCGCCTCTATGTGCGCGACACCGTCGATGCGCTGGACGCGCAGCTCGCCGACCTGATGCTGGCGCTGGCCGAAAAGGCCTTGGCGCAGGCCGCGACCGTCATGCCCGGCTTCACCCATCTCCAGACCGCCCAGCCGGTGACGTTCGGCCATCATCTGATGGCCTATGTGGAAATGTTCGCCCGCGACCGGGGCCGGCTGCGCGATGCCCGCACGCGGCTGAACGAATGCCCGCTCGGCTCGGCCGCACTCGCCGGCACGTCCTTCCCCATCGATCGCGAGGCCACCGCCGCCGCGCTCGGCTTCGACCGGCCCACCGCCAATTCGCTGGATGCCGTCTCCGACCGCGACTTCGTGCTGGAGACGCTGGCCGCCGCGTCCATTTGCGCCATGCACCTCTCGCGCTTCGCGGAGGAGGTGGTGATCTGGACCTCCCCCTCCTTCGGGCTCATTAAGCTGTCGGACGCCTTCACCACCGGCTCGTCCATCATGCCGCAGAAGCGCAATCCCGATGCCGCGGAACTCGCGCGCGGCAAGGCGGGGCGCATCATCGGCGCCCTCACCGGCTTGCTCGTGGTGATGAAGGGCCTGCCGCTGGCCTATGCCAAGGACATGCAGGAGGACAAGGAAGGCGCGTTCGATGCGTTTTCCGCACTCTCGCTGGTGATCGCCGCCACGGCCGGCATGGTGCGCGATCTGGAGCCGGACGCCGCCCGCATGCGCGCCGCCGCCGGCCAGGGCTATTCCACCGCCACAGACCTTGCCGACTGGTTGGTGCGCACGTTGGGCATTCCCTTCCGCGAGGCGCACCACATCACCGGGCGCATCGTCGCGCTCGCCTCTGACAAGGGCGTCCCTTTGCACCGTCTCTCGCTGGAGGAGATGCAGAGCGTGGACAAGAAGATCACACAGGACGTCTTCTCCGTGCTCTCGGTCACCAAATCGGTGGCAAGCCGCACCTCGTATGGCGGCACCGCACCGGTGCGGGTGCGCGCCCAGGCGCGGCGCTGGCTGAAGAAGCTCCAGCCCAAGGCCTGAGCGCACATGGGCGGGCCGCACTTCGATGATGCGTTCCGCACCCGCCTGCGGGATCTGCTGGTCTGGCGGCGGGACGTGCGGTCCTTCCGCCCCGATCCGCTGCCGGCGGGCACGCTGGAGCGGCTGATCGACACCGCCGCGCTCGCGCCCTCGGTGGGGCTGAGCGAGCCGTGGCGGTTCGTGATCGTGGAGGACCCCGCCCGCCGCGCGCTGGTGCGCGCCTCCTTCGCCGCCTGCAATGCCGACGCCCTCGCCCGGCAGACCGGGGAGCGCGCGGCCACCTATGCGCGCCTGAAGCTCGCCGGCCTGGACGACGCGCCGGTCCATCTCGCGGTCTTTTCAGATCCCGCCACCGTGCAGGGACACGGTCTTGGCCGCCTCACCATGCCGGAGACTCTCGCCTATTCGGCGGTCATGGCGGTTCATACCTTGTGGCTCGCGGCGCGCGCTCAGGAGATCGGGGTGGGCTGGGTCTCAATTCTTGATCCCGCCGCCGTTCAGGCGGCACTGGATGTCCCGCAAGGCTGGACCTTCATCGGCTATTTCTGCATCGGCTTTCCGGCCGAGGAGAGCGACACCCCGACGCTTCAACGGCAGGGATGGGAAAGCCGGCGCGCTGCTTGCGACACCATCCTGCGCCGCTAACGCTGGCGGGCGCGTGCGATGCGAAAGGTCGGGGCTCGCCTTTGCCGCCATGGCCGTTATAGTGGCGTCGAATTCGCCGCCGAATTCCAGTGGAAAAGCAGCACCGTGCCTGTTCGCCTCCTTCTCCTGTCCTGCCTCGCCGCCCTGGCCCTTGCCGGCTGCGGCGTGAAGGGTCCGCTTGAGCCGCCCAAGGCCGACACGACGGCGCCTGCCGCGCAGTCTTCGGCCGCTCCGGCGACCGCCGCCTCGCCCAGCGCGTCTTCTCCGATGGCGTCCGCGCCCATGACCAATGCGGACGCGGCGCGCGATGCGGGCGACCAGGCCTGGGGCGCCAATCCGGTGAGCGTCGGCGGCATCAATCCCCCCGACATGCCGGGCAATTCCGTCTCCACGGCCGCCCCGGCCACGTCGGCCGCGAAGAAGGGCTTCTTCCTCGACTTCCTGCTGTGAGCGCAGGCCCAAATGCATCATTTCGATTATCGCAACGGCCGCCTCCAGGCCGAGGATGTGGACCTGACCGCGCTCGCGGATGAGGTCGGCACGCCCTTCTATTGCTATTCCACCGCGACGCTGGAGCGGCACTACCGCGTCTTCACGCAGGCCTTCGCGCAGACCGGCCGCGACGTGCTGCTGTGCTATGCGCTGAAAGCCAATTCCAACCAGGCTGTCATCGCCACGCTCGGCCGTCTCGGCGCGGGCGCGGACATCGTCTCGGGCGGGGAATTGAAGCGCGCACGCGCCGCCGGCATTCCCGCCGAGCGCATCGTCTTCTCCGGCGTCGGCAAGACGCAGGCGGAGATGGCGGCCGCCCTCGATGACGGCATCCTGTGCTTCAATGTGGAGAGCGAGCCGGAACTCGAAGCCCTCTCCCAGGTGGCGGCGAGCCGGGGCGTCGTGGCGCCGGTCTCCATCCGCGTCAATCCTGACGTGGATGCCAAGACCCACGCGAAGATCTCCACCGGCACGTCCGAGACCAAGTTCGGCATTCCCATTTCGCGCGCCCGCGCCGTCTATGCCGAGGCCGCGCGGCTGCCGGGCATCGCGATCCGCGGCGTGGACATGCATATCGGCAGCCAGATCACCAACATGGCGCCGTTCGAGAATGCCACGCTGCTCCTGGCCGAGCTGGCGCGGGACCTGCTTTCGGCTGGCCATCAGCTCCATCACATGGATCTCGGCGGCGGGCTCGGCGTGCCCTACAAGGCCTCGGACCCAGTGCCCCCCGCGCCGTCCGCCTATGCCGAGGTGGTGAACCGCGCGCTGGGCGATCTGAAGCTGCCGCTCGTGTTCGAGATGGGGCGGATGATCGTCGCCAATGCCGGCATCCTCGTCACCCGCGTCCTCTATGTGAAGCAGGGCGAGGCCAAGACCTTCGTGATCGTCGATGCGGCCATGAACGACCTGATCCGTCCGACCCTCTATGAGGCGCATCACGACATCGCGCCCGTTTTGCTGCCCGCCTCCGGCACTCCGGCGGGGCGGGTGGACGTGGTCGGGCCGGTGTGTGAGACCGGCGACTATCTCGCGCTCGGCCGGGACATGCCCGTGCCGCGCCCGGGCGATCTGCTGGCCGTGATGACGGCGGGCGCCTATGGGGCGGTGCAGGCAGGCACCTACAATACGCGCGCGCTCATTCCCGAAGTTTTGGTGAAGGGCGGGGAGGCCGCAGTGGTGCGCCCGCGCCTCGAGGTGGACGCGCTGATCGGCCTCGACCGGCCGGCGCCTTGGCTGCGAAGCTGAGCCGGGCCCCTCTGGCGCCGTCCGGAACCGGGGGGCGGTAACCGGGTTACTCCAAGTGAAAGGAGCGGCCCATGACCAGATCTTACGCTGATCGCTCCCGCTCCGGCGGGGTTCGAGAGACATCACAATCGACCCCGCGCGGTGAGGCGCGGGAGGATGTTCGGGTGATGTCCGATCCCCAATCCTTCGCCCCCCGTCAGCCGTCTTTCGGGTCGCGCGAGCAGACCTATGCCCGCCGCTCCCTGCCCGAACAGACCGGCTGGCACCTATGGGGGATGATGGTGGGCTTCATGGCTGCGGGCGCCGCGATCCTGATCATCCTGTCCATCAAGG
>JASBUY010000043.1 GCA_030147645.1 Aquabacter sp.
GTGACATTGAGCGTTCCCGAGGCGGACAGATTGCCATTCACGTCGGCGACGCCCGCATTGGCGAGATTGCCGAGGGTGAGGATCGTGGTCGATCCGCCGGCGAGCGTGAGCGCGTTGGTGACGAGCGCCGAGCGTGCCGAATTGTCGGTGCTGGTGATGCCGCCCTGGAGGGTGCCGCCGGAGAGGACCTGAACATTGCTGCCGATGGTGCCGTAGCCGGCCAAAGTCGCGCCGTTCGCCACCGTCATGAGGGAGGAGGTGAGGGAGCCGCCGAACAGCGCCAAGGTGCCGCCCGCAACCGTGGTCGAGCCGGAGATGCTGCTCACGCCGGTGAGTGCCACCGTGCCGGGGCCGGATAGGGTCAGCCCGCCGGAGCCGCTCATGGCCTTGCTCAGCGTCAACACCTTGCCCGATGCGACAGTCAGGGTGCCGCCCGATGCGCCAAGCGCCAAGGCGCGCGCCGTTGTGAAGCTGTCTGAGGCGGTGAGCGTGCCGCCATTGAGCCCGATGCCGCCAATCGCGGCGCCCAGATTGGCATCCGCCGAGACCAGCAGCGACCCGCCATTGATCTGCGTGCCACCCGTGTAGGTGTTGGTTCCCGTCAGGATCAGGGTGCCGGCGCCGGTCTTTGTGAGTGTGCTCGTCGCCGTCTGGCGGACGGTTCCGCTTTGCGTGAACGTGATCCCGGACCCCACATTCAAGGTGGATGAGGCATCGAGCACCACGGCGCGCGTGCTGGTGAAGCTGCTGGCTGCCGACAAGGTACCACCGGCGAGCGAAAGCGCGCCAGAGAGGGCGCCGAGATTGGCCTGCGCGTTTACTGCGACGGTGGTTCCTGCGGAGACCAGCGTGCCGCCGCTATAGGTGCTTGCCCCCGTCAGCGTGGTGGTGCCGCCGGCCTGGAACGTCACCTTTCCGGTGCCGGAAATGGTGCCGCCATAGGTGGTGGCGGCTGCTGTATTGAATACCAGGTGCCCGCTGTTCACGACGTTCGCGGTGATCGTGCCGGAAGCGCCGCCGTTCCCCAGCACCAGGGTGCCGCCCGACGCGATGAGCGTGCTGCCGCTATAGGTATTGGCACCGGTGAGAAGCACCCTCCCGGAGGCGGGGAGGATGGACAAGGTGCCGGACCCGGAAATGGCGCCGGACAGGACGGTGTCGCCGGTGGAGATCACCGACAAGGTGCCGTTGTTCACCACATTGCCGCTGAACGCGCCGTCCTTGGTGCCGTCGCCCAACTGCACCGTGCCGCCGGAAATGGTGAGGCCGCCCGGAAGACTGGCGGTCCCGGTCAGGACCCATGTGCCGCCGCCGGTTTTTACTGCGCCGCCGCCGGAAATGGTCCCGGAGAAGGTGTTCTTGCCTGTGTCCCAGCCCAGCGTGAGGACATTCCCGCCAAGCGCAACCGTGCCGGCGCCGGACAGGCGGCCGATGGTTTCATTTGCGCCGAGCTGGAGCGTGCCGGTCGCATTGACGACCATCGGCCCGTAGACGGTGAAGGCCGGATCGCTGGACAGAAGCAGCGTGCCGCCGTTCACGGTAGTCAGGCCGTAATAGGAGTTCGAGCCCGCCAGCGTGAAAGTGCCCGCACCCGCTTTGGTTAGGGTGCCGGCACCCGTGATGCTGCCATTGAAGAGGCTGTCGGATGCCGAGGAGATGGTGACGGCGTAACCGCGATTCTCGAGTGCGCCATAGCCCGTCAGGCCGGCGAACGTGACATCCTGGCCGAGAGACAGAACGCCCGGACCGACAATGGAGGGGGCAAGTCCGCTTTGGATGGTGGTGCCGCCGGTGAGCGTCACGGTTCCGGACTGGACCGATAGCCCGCCCATCTGGAGCTGCGCTCCATCTAGGGTGAGCGTGCCGGCGCCTTGCTGGAACAGCGTGCCGGTGCCCGTGATGCTGCCGCTGAAGCTCGAATCGGCGCCCGCGCCGCCAATGGTGAGGGTGTTCGTCCCAAGGCTGATGGATCCGCTACCCGATATCGCACTGAGCGAGACGGAAGAGCCAATCGCTAAACCGGCGCCCGCCGCGACCGACACGCTCGTGAAGACACCAGACGAACTCACTTGCAGCGTGCCGTCCGCGACGTCGATCGTGCCACCGAACGTATTCGGCCCGGTGAGACTGACCGCGCCGTCGCCGTTCAGTGTCAGCGTGCCCGTGCCGGAGAGGCCGCCACTGATGGTGAAGGTGGTGCCTGCGGCCGGCGCGATTTGAGGCGTTCCGCTTCCTCTGACCGTCAGCGGAAGTCCGAGATTGGTGTTCGCCGTGGTTTGGAGGATGCCGGACCCCTCCAGCCACACGCCATTCCCATAGCCCCCGAAGCTTCCCGCGTCCGAAATAGAGGCCGTGCCGCCCGAAATGAAAGTATTGAAATAAGCCGAGGTGGTGTTCGTCAGGGTCCAGCTTCCACCGGTCACGCCGAAATTGGCGAATCCATTGAAACTGTCGCCGATTTGACTCGCGTCGAAGGATCCCGGTGCGGTCCCGCCGAGGGCGAGCAGATTGTTTCCGGCCGCCACCGCATTGGTGTCGCCCGTGATCGTATAGCCGGCCTGTAGGGTCAGCGTATTGCCCAGGCCGTTGATCTGAATGGCGTCCGCCCGATCCGGAATGAGATCGCCGCTCAGCCCACCAGTTACGCTGCCATTGGCCGTGATGGTGATCTTGTTGCTGTTTCCGAGAATAACGAGGCCGACGCCACCTTCGCCTGCATCACCGGGCTCGACCCCTCCGCCGCCGGAAGGGCCCCCGCCACCGCCCGCGCCGCCTTCAATGTCGCCATTGATGACAAGGGTGGAGGAGCTTGCACCGAAATAGAGGCCTGTCCCGCCGTGTCCGCCATTTCCGCCGGCGCCCGCAGCCGGAAAGTCCCCGCCGCCTCCGCCTGAACCGCCCTCGCCCCCATCCCCCGCTGAGACCGGGAGATTGATCACGATGGGGCCGCTGGATGCGTCGGGAATGATGGTCGCGCCATAGCCGCCGTTTCCGCCAGAGGCGCCACCGCCAGCATAATAATTGTAGCCGAAGAACCAGTCTCCGGTTTGGCCCGTGGTGCCCGCGCCGCCAGCCCCGCCGTCACCGCCGTAGGCGATGGCGCTCGGCGCGTCGTTTCCGACAAAGCCGTGAGCGCCGCCGCCGCCTCCGCCTCCGGCGCCGCCATTGATGCCGTCGCCCCCCGCTTGTCCGCTTCCACCGAACCAATTGCCGTTCAGGATGGCCGCCGTTCCGCCGGCCCCGCCGGTTCCGGCCACGGGATAGGTCACGCCGTAGACGCTTCCGTTCCCTCCAACTCCGCCGATGGTGCCAGCACCACCGCCGCCGCCGCCTTCCCCAATTCCCTCAGGTCCTGGGCCGCCCACGCCGCCCGCACCGCCGGTTCCCACCGGGACAGAAATGCCTTGGTCGCCCACCCAGTCCGCATGCGCGGGCGACATGAGGAGGGCGAGCGAGAAGGAGGCCGAGGCCAGCAACCCCGCACGCAGCCGGTCTTTTGAACCAGCAGCCGATGCCAACCGCATTCCCCGCATGAAGCCCCCGCTCCCTTGCCGGCCGCGTCAGCCGCGCGCGAGGTGCGCGCAAAGACGATCGCGTTCCGCAGCCGGTGCGCTTTATGCGGCATCATTAGGGTTAACAGGCGCTTAACTTGGACGGATTTCCCTCGAAGGTCTTATCAATAAAGGAGAAATGGCGATGGTGTGGGTCATGCCGTCCATGAACAATCTTTAACGGGGCGGCGGCGAATCATCACAACTCGCCCTGCGGCAGTGTGATGAGATCCGCCAACTCAGCATCGCGCAGCGACGCCGCCATGGGGCAGGTCGCTCCGCGAACCACCGCGACATCGAACAGTTCGCGGATATGGGTGTCGAACCGGACCCACTCTTCGATCCGCCCACTTGCGAGATGAATGATGGCAAGGCCACAGTGCGGGGTTTCTCCGTGGCGCTTCAGTTCCTGCTCAAGCGGCAGGCCCTCGAAGCTGATGCTGCGCGGCAAGGACAGGGTGGCGAGTGCATAGCCCTCATGAATGACAAGGCCGCGCAGGAAGCCGGGGCAGAAGGCGACATCCGCGCGCTGCCCGGTCGCCGGATCCACGCGGACCAGATAGCCGCGGCCGGACTCCAGGACATAGACGGCGCCCTCATGAACGCGGGGCGAATGGGGCATGGAGAACCCGTCCGCGATCACGGCGCCGTCCGTGGTGCGGATCAGGGCGCCCCCCGTGCCGCGGTGCGCGCGCCAGCCTTCGGCCGTATCGGTGGTGGCGCAGACGGTCACATAGCGCACGGATCCGTTTTCAAGCGCCATTCCATTGAGGTGGCAGCGGTCTTCGGCGGCAAGTCGCGAAATGAAGGGCGGCTTCCAGATCGGCTGGAAGCTGTGGGTGGGGCTCAGCGTCGCGAGGCAGGCATAGCGCGTGGCCACGAAGACAATCCGCCCGTCCGCCTCCATTGCCACTTCGTGAATATCCATGTCGCCAGTGACGTGAACGGTGCGGGGCACGAAGAGGGCGTCGAACCTTTGATTGGCCCGTTCCCCCGGGTTGAGGACATTTTCCAGCCGCCAGATCTTCACCGCCGAGCCGAAGACCAGCGTCCTGTCCTGCGCCCATACCCCCATGGCCCGGCCGCAGTCGCGCCGATAGAGCGAGAGCGTGCCATCGAAGAAGCGTCCCAGAAGGAAGACCTGGCCAGCCTGGTACGAGGTCAGCGCGATGCTGATGCGATGGCGGGCGAGCCAGGCCGTCAGGCCTGGAGAACAGGCGACCGACCCCGCCTGAAGGGGGCCGTCCGCGTCCTTCCGGCCCACCGCGCTTTCTGCTGAGGACATCACGACTTCACTCCTTGGTCCCGCCGGCTAGCGAGGAGGGTTGCGCCATGGGCAACCGCGCGCGCCTCGTTCAGCACCGCCTCCCGCCGATGGGATGATCACCGCATGGGGCGGGCTGCCAGGTCGTTGGGACGCGGCGGTCCGTGCCCTCTCTTCACCTTGGCTATGACGGAAACGACGGCAAGGAAAGCACCTTTCGCGGCTTCCCGGCGGATGAACCCTTTTGCTTTCCGACACGTCGCCCAGTGCTGCAATCGCGCCGCTCCGCCGCCGAGGCATGGCAAATCACGCCGCGGAACGTTGTCCCGCCGCTTCGGTTGTCGTTGGGACGGTGCCGCCCCCGGTGCTGTGCGAACGATGCTTGGGAGGCGCGCATGGGGAAAGGCGGACGAACGGTTCATTACGAACGTGCGGCGGGTGGTTGGGGTTCGGTTCGTGGCATGGCGTCCACCTTCGCGCGCGAGCGCGATACACCCGGCATCGCGCGCACGCTCCTGCGGCAGAACAAGCCCGGCGGCGTCATGTGTACCTCCTGCGCCTGGACCAAGCCTGCGGACCATCACCCGTTCGAATTCTGTGAGAATGGCGCCAAGGCCACCATGTGGGAGCTCACCTCCCGCCGCTGCACGCCGGAGTTCTTTGCCACCCAAACGCTTGAGGACCTGCGGGCGTTGCCCGACCACGATTTGGAGCAAGAGGGCCGCCTCACGCACCCGCTGCGGTATGATCCGAAGCGCGATACCTATGTGTCCTGCACCTGGGACGAGGCGTTTGCAGCCATCGGCGCGAAACTTCGCGCGCTCGATCCGCATTCCACCGTGTTTTATGCCTCCGGCCATGCCAGCCTTGAGGCGTCCTACCTTTATGCCTTGTTCGCCCGCACCTACGGGCACAACAACCTGCCCGATAGTTCCAACATGTGCCATGAGACCACATCGGTGGCCCTGAAGGCGCTGATTGGTTCGCCCGTCGGCACCGTGGTGCTGGACGACTTCGCATCCTGTGAGGCGATCTTCTTCTTCGGCCAGAATCCGGGCCAGAACAGCCCCCGCTTTCTCCATACGCTGCAGAGCTGCGTGCGCCGGGGGGTCAAGATCGTCACCTTCAATCCCGTGCGGGAGAAGGGGCTCGAAGTTTTCGCCAATCCGCAGGAGGTGAGCCAGATGCTCACCTCCGACCAGACCCGCATTTCCTGCCAGTATCACCAGGTGCGGCCCGGCGGAGACATTGCTGCGATGCTTGGCATGTGCAAGCACATCTTGGCCGAAGATGACCGCTTGGGGCGTGCCGAGGGGCGACGGGTGGTCGACCACGCCTTCATCGCGGCGCACACGGCTGGCTTTGAGGCCTTCGCGGCCAAGGTCGAGGCCACCTCATGGAGCGCGATCGAGCGCGAGTCCGGCTTAACGCGCGAGGCCTTGGTGTCTGCGGCCGAAGTCTATCTCGCTTCGGACCGGACCATCGGCATCTATGGCATGGGACTGACCCAGCATGTCCACGGATTCGAGAATGTGGCCTCGCTGGTGAATTTGCTCCTGCTGAAGGGCAATTTCGGTCGGGACGGGGCGGGTATTTCGCCGATCCGCGGCCACTCCAACGTTCAGGGCCAACGCACGGTGGGCATCACCGAGAAGCCCGAACTCGCGCCCATGGACAAATATGAGGAGATGTTCGCGTTCGCGCCGCCCCGTCTTAAGGGGCGGACGACGGTCGAGGTGTGCGAGGGCGTCCTCACGGGGGACGTGCGGGCCTTTGTCGGGCTGGGCGGCAATTTCCTGCGCGCCATTCCCGAACAGAGGGCGTTGGAGGCGGCGTGGCCGCGCATGCGTCTCACCGTGCATGTGGCCACCAAGCTGAACCGGACCCACCTTTTTCCCGGCGAGGTCGCCTATCTCCTGCCGTGTCTTGGACGGCTGGAGGAAGATGTGCAGCAGGGGGGACCGCAGACCGTCTCCATGGAAGACAGTCTCAGCTGCATTCACGGCTCGCGCGCGACCCACGCGCCCGCAAGCCCCGATCTCTTATCGGAAGTCGCCATCATTGCCCGCTTGGCCCGCGCGACGCTGCCCCCGCATCCAAAGCTGAAATGGGCAGAGTGGACGGCCGATTATGCGCGCATCCGCGACTTGATCGAGACGACATTCCCGGAGGATTTCAAGGA
>JASBUY010000046.1 GCA_030147645.1 Aquabacter sp.
ATCGCATCCTCTAGGACCGGATTCCAGGCAAAGGCGGCGAGGCTTTTCACTCTGCGAGAGGGAATTGCGTCCTGACCGATGCCGATGGACTCTTAAGTTCGAAAACGCAGAGAATTGCGAAAATTGCGCTTGCTGGGTCGATTAGGGCGCGCCTAATCGTGGCACCCCAAGCTCGAGCTCGCCCGGCACGGCGAGCCCTGGAGAAGTGACGTGATCATCTCGGCTCCCACCGACTATCGTGAGGCGGCGCGCCGCCGCCTGCCGCGGTTCTTGTTCGACTACATCGACGGCGGCGCCGTCACCGAGCAGACGATGAGGAGCAATTCGCAGGCGCTGCAGGCCATCGCGCTGCGCCAGCGGGTGCTGCAGGGCGCGGGGGCGCCGACGCTTGAGACGGACATTCTCGGCAGCCGCTGGGGATTGCCCATCGCGCTCGCTCCGGTCGGCGCAACCGGCATGTATGCCCGGCGCGGCGAGGTCCAGGCGGCGCGCGCCGCCACCAAGGCGGGCATTCCCTATACGCTCTCCACCGTGTCCGTCTGCTCCATCGAGGAAGTCGCGAAGGGCGCGCCCACGGGGCATTTGTGGTCGCAGCTCTATGTGCTGAAGGACCGGGGCTTCATGCGCAGCTTCCTGGAGCGGTCTTGGGCGGCCGGCATGGGCACGCTGGTCTTCACGGCGGACATGCCGATCCCGGGATCGCGCTATCGCGACCGCCATTCCGGCATGTCCGGGCCGGCGGCGACGTTGAGGCAATATGCGCAGGCGGTCCTGCACCCCCAATGGGCGTTCGATGTCGGGCTGTTGGGCGGACCGCTCTCGTTCGGCAACATCGAAGCCTATGTCGGGCACAAGATGACCATGAGCGATTACATGGGATTCTTGGGCAAGAATTTCGATCCGTCCATCGCCTGGAACGACCTGGAGTGGATCCGCGACAGTTGGAAGGGCAAGCTGATCATCAAGGGCATTCTCGATCCGCAGGACGCTCAGGATGCCAAGCGGCTGGGTGCTGACGGTCTCATCGTGTCCAACCATGGCGGCCGTCAACTCGACGGCGCCCGACCCACTGTTCAGGCACTGCCCTCCATCGTGGACGCAGTGGGCGACGATCTGACCGTGCTCGCGGATTCCGGCATCCGTTCGGGCGTTGACGTGGTGCGCATGCTGGCGCTTGGCGCCAAGGGCGTTCTGATCGGGCGTGCTTATATCTATGCCCTCGCAGCCGCCGGGGAACGGGGCGTGTCGCACCTGCTCGATCTTTTTGCCGCCGACCTGAAGGTCACCATGACGTTGATCGGGGCCAAGAGCCCGGCCGATATCTCGCACCGTGTCCTCGAACTGTCCCGCAGCGACTTTCCATCGGCGGCTGCCAGGGCGGAGCTCGGGCAGGATGCCCGGATGGCTGCTGCGCAATAATGCAGGCGCCGCCCGTGTCGTGACCGGGCGGCGCGCGCTTGTTTACCCGTAAGGGCGCAGTTTGGGTCGGTCACTCCGCCAGCCGTGCGCGGGCGCGGGCTTGGGCGGTGCGGATCTGGCCCTGATAGAGGGCGTCCTTGCCGGGATACCAGGGCATGGCACCGAGCGTGCCGAAGCCGGGAACGCCCTCCATGTAGCGGACCATGCGCGCGCGCATTGCGGCGTCGGGCAGGGGGCCGCGCAGGGCGCCGAGATTGTCGCTCATATGGTCCGGGTCCGAGGTGCCGCACAGGACGCAGGTGACGGCGGGATGGGCGATCACCCATTTCAGGAAGAATTGGGCCCAGGTGGCGGCGCCGAAGTCGCGGGCGAAGTCGGGCAGGGGCCGTCCCTCGACGATGCGCATCAGCCTTGCCTTTTCCAGCGGCATGTTGATGAAGACACCGACGCCCCGCTCGGCCGCCGCCGGCAGCAAGCGCTGCTCCGCCGTGCGGTTGAAGATGGAGTAGTTGGTTTGCACCACATCCACGTCGCCGCGCTCGATGAAGCTCGTCAATTCGCCCTGATAGGGGGATTCATGATGGGTGATGCCCACGAGGCCGATCTCGCCTTCTTTCTTCCAGGCCTTGAGAAGGGGGACGATGACGGCGGCATTGGTGACGCTGTGGCATTGCATGAGGTCAAGGGATGAGCGCCAGATGCGCAGCTTGGACTGCGCGAGGCTCGCTGCCGCATGGCTCGTGTCGCCCAGATATTCCCCCGTGGACCAGATCTTGTTCGCCACGAACAGCTCGCCCGCTTGGGGCAAGTTGGACAGGATCGCGCCCACCGTCACCTCGGCCGATCCATAGAGCGGCGAGGTATCGATGACGCCGCCGCCGCCCGCCGCATAGCGCGTGACCACGTCGCTCAGGCGATCCCGGGGGGCGCCGGGAACGAGGTCGAAGGTCAGGAAGGTGCCAAGCCCCAGCGCCGTGACCGAGCGGCCGGAGCGGCCGATCTGCCGTGTCAGCACCGGTTCGGAGGGGCGCGTCGGGTTTTGGGAAGCCTGCGCGTAAGCCGGTGCCCGCGACGTGGTCGACAGTCCCAGGGCGGCAGCCGCCGCGCTCGCGCCCAGCAGGCTGCGTCGATCGATCGGCATCATTTCCTCCTTAAAGTCAGGGATTGGCTGCAGGTCTCAGAACTGCGTCTCAGAACTGCCAACCCGCCGGAATCCAGGCATAGCCGGCGTCGGTGCGCAGGATCCGCCCGAGCCCGGGAAACGGGTAATGGAAACCGAGCACCAGAAGGCGGTCCGCCGCCGCTCGGTCGAAGATGCGTCGCCGGGCGGCGGCCGCAGTCTCGGGGTCTCGATCCGGCCCGGGGCGCCAGGGGCGGTCGATATTGACGACAGGGTGATAGGCGAGGTCGGCCGTGAGCAGCACTTGGTCCTGACCCGATTGGACCAGGAACGTCGCCATGCCCGGCGTATGGCCGGCGGCGGGAAGGGTGGTGAGGCCCGGCACGATCTCCGTTCCGGGCTCGTAAAGTTCGATCTCTCCGGCGACCGGTTGGACGCTGCGTTTGATATTGGCTGCGAAGCGCTGCCGGAAATCCGCGGGCACCGGCATGTAGGACAGGTCGGGCTCGCCTGTTACGAAGAAGGCCCAATCCGCGCGCGGCGCGAGAATGCGGGCGCGGGGAAAGGCCTTGCCCCCCTCGGCGGTGCGCAGGTTTCCCACATGGTCGGGATGGGTGTGGGACACCACCACCATGTCGATGTCCTGCGCCGAGAGCCCGATCGCCCGCAGGTTCTCAAACAGGCGTCCGCCCTTCGGCCCCATGGTCTGTCCGGCGCCGGCTTCCAGCAGGATGCGGCGCCCGCCCATCTCCAGCAGCAGGGCGTTGAGATTGAGCGTCATGAAATCACTGGGCAGGAAGGCCCGCCGCAGCGCCTCTTCCAGCTCCGCGACCGGCGCATCGCCCGCATAGACCCGTGGCGGCCCGCCGATGGTGCCGTCGCTGAGCACGGTGGCGGCAATGTCGCCCACCTGGAAGCGGTAAGTGCCGGCATTGGCACGCCCGCTCGCTTGCGGCTGACAGCCTGCTGCGGCGGCATCGGCCACCCCCAGCAGGGGCGCGCCGGCGCCAGCGATGGCGGTCAGAAGGATCCTGCGTCGATTGAGCGTGAGCATCGCGATCTCCGATGGGGAGCGGCCAAGGCGCTCGTCTTGCTACGACGGTGACCCATGGGAAGCGATTTGATAAGCTCATCAAAT
>JASBUY010000054.1 GCA_030147645.1 Aquabacter sp.
AGGGCCACCAGGGCGGCCAGCACCAAGAGCGTGCCGGAAAGGGCTTCGTGCCCGCCCGCGAGGCGCGAGCGCAAGACGATGATGACGCCGGCGAAGCCGAGGACGAGCCCGAGGACTTTGCGCGCGGTGAGCCGCTCCCCCAGAATCGGCCCCGCCACCAGAGCCGTCAGAAGCGGATTGGCGGAGATGATCACCGCCGTAAATGCCGAGGAGACCGTGGCGAGGCCGCTGAAGCTGAGGCCCAGATACAGGGCGTTGTTCATGAGGCCCGCCACCGCCAGCGCGGCCCAATCGCGCCGCGACAGGCGCTTGAACCGGCCGAGCGCGATGCTGGCCGCCACCAGCAGCGCCCCCGCCAGAAAGAAGCGCGTCGCCAGCAAGGTCAGTGGCGGGCAGTAGGCGACCGCGATCTTTCCGGCCGCGAAGGCCGAACTCCACAGGACGCAGAACAGGGCGATCAGGCCGGGAATGGCCGAAAGCCGCGGCGCCGCGCCGCGCGACGAATGAGGCATCGAGGCGGCTCCTCCCCGAAGCCCTTTTGTCTCTGGGTAGGTCATCACGCGGCTCCTTGAAAGCCCCGCCGCACCTTTCGCGGCGTTCGGGCAAAGAAACCACGTGACTTTCACATTAGGAAATTCGATCTTTCCATTCGTGTCAGTGGATTTTCAAATGTCAAAGCCAGTGCTGGGCCTCGACCTGTTGCGCGCTTTCGTCAGCGTCGTGGATGCGGGCGGATTCACCCGGGCGGGCCAGCGGGTCCACCGTACGCAGTCCACCGTCAGCCAGCAGGTGAAGAAGCTGGAAGATAGCCTCGGCTGCACCTTGCTGGTGCGC
The DNA here is from genome assembly GCA_030147645.1 of Aquabacter sp. GTDB lineage: Bacteria > Pseudomonadota > Alphaproteobacteria > Rhizobiales > Xanthobacteraceae > Aquabacter. The sequence goes on from JASBUY010000054.1 coordinate 835, forward strand.
GAGGCGCGGACCGTGCGGCTGACTGAGCAGGGTGAAAAGATGATCGGCTATGCCCGCCGCCTCCTGGCGCTCAGCGCAGAGGCCAAGGCCGTGATGGGCGAGAGCGCCGTTTCATTGGTGCGCCTCGGCATTCCGGACGATTTCGCGCTCGATTCCCTCACCCGCGCCGTGGGCGCATTTGCGCTGGCGCATCCGCAGGTCCGTCTTTCGGTGCGCTGCGCCGTGTCCTGCGACCTTGCGGCGGATCTGGCGCGCGGCACCCTCGATGTGGCGCTCTATAAGCGCGAGCCGGGAAGTGGCCCGGCTTATGCCGCATGGCAGGACCGCCCGGTCTGGATTGCCGGTGCGCATCACCCGCTCCCGAGCTTGGACCCGGTCCCGCTCGTCGCCTTCACCCCCGGCTGCCTGTATCGCAACCGCGCCATCCAAGCACTGGAAACCGAGGGGCGCGCCTGGCGGATCGCTTATGAGAGTCCGAACCTCCTCGGGCTTCAGGCGGCCCTTGCCTGCGGGCTCGGGGTCGCGCTGCTGGCGCGGCGCAGCGTGACGGCGGAACACCGGATTCTCGACCGCCATTTGCCCGAGGTGGCGCCGGCCGAGCTCGCCCTCGCCATAACGCCGGACGCGGGGGCAGCGTCACGGGCGCTCGCGGACACATTGCGCCAGTTCTGCGCGCAGACGGTCGGGGCGGAAGCAGCCTGAGATCAGGCGGCCGCTTCGGTCGCCACCAGCTTCCAGTTGGGATCGCGGGCGCCAAGGTCGCGGGAGAAGGTCCACACATCGGTGACGTCGGCCACCGTATCCGGGCTTCCATCCACCACGCTGCCGTCGCGCCCGCGCGTGGCGGTGATCAGCTTGGACACGAAGCGCACCGTGACCTGCGCGGTACGCGCGCGCACGCTCGCATCCACCAATTCCGCCTGCTCGATGGAGATGAAGCGCGATTCCATGGTCTCGCCGCGTGCCTCGCGCTCGGATATGGCGGAGACGAAGCCGTCATAGACGTCCTTCGACAGCAGGTCCTTCAGCGCGCGCCGGTCGCCGCTGGCAAAGGCGAGGACGATCATTTCATAGGCGGATTTGGCGCCGGCGAGGAAATGCTTGGCGTCGAAGCCCGGCTCGGCCTGGGCGATCTGATCCAGCGCGGCCGCGATGGGCGTTCCCTCCTGCGTCACGCCTTCCCAGCGGAAGCGGGCGGGGGTGTCGTCCTCCGCTGCACCCACGGGGGCGGCCGGATCGACGTTGCGCTGGGGCAGCGTCACCACCTTGTCCGAGGCGGGGGGCGTCGGGCGGGCGGCATCGCGGGAATAGGGGTCATAAGGCGGGCGTTCACGCCCCGTGCGCTGGCCCAGCACGCTGCGCAGCCGGATGAAGATGAACACGGCCAGGGCCAGGAAGATGATCGTGTAGATATCGAGCACTGCGCTTCGCCATGCCTGCGGCGGCGCGGAAGCCCGCATCCGCCAGTTTCGCTCCTGAAGCCGAACCCCGCCGCTTTCGCAGAGTCTCCGGCCTCACACCTGATGCGGCCCTTTCGTCGCGCTGGCCGGCCGCCTGCCAAACCCCGCGCTTCTCTTATGTACGATGCGCGAGCGCCAATTCCAGCCCCGGCACCCCATCCCGACCCGCTTATCGCACCTTACGGCAGGCGCCGATCGGATGCCACCGCCGCCGCCGAGGCTGCACGACCTGTGATTGACCGACGCGAATTGCTGCCATAGCCTCTTTCAAAACGATTAGATCAAGCCGCGCAAAAGCGGCACCCTGGGAGAAACGCCAATGAAGCGCCTCTTGTTCGCGGCGGCGAGCCTCGCCGTCTGCGCCTTTTCGTCCCTGTCCCCCGCTGCCGCCGCGTATCCCGACCGCCCCATCACGCTGATCGTGCCGTGGGGCGCGGGCGGCGGCACCGATGCGGTGGCACGCATGATCGCCTCCTTGCTGGAGCGGGACCTCGGCCAACCGGTCGCCGTTGTGAACCGGACCGGCGGACAGGGCGTCGTCGGGCACCAAGCCATCGCGGATGCGACGCCCGACGGCTACACGATCGGCATCCTGACGGTGGAAATCGGCATGATGCACTGGCAGGGCCTCACCAAGCTCGATTCCACCTCCTATACCGCCCTCGCCATGGTCAATGAGGACCCGGCCGGGCTCCAGGTGCGCGCCGACGCGCCTTACAAGACCGCCCGCGACGTCATCGACGACGTCCAGAAATCGCCCGGCAAATACAAGGCCTCCGGCACCGGGCAAGGCGGCATCTGGCATCTCGCGCTCGCCGGCATGCTCTCCTCGCTCAAGGTGGCGCCCAATGCGGTGCCCTGGGTGCCCAGCAACGGTGCCGCGCCCGGCTTGCAGGACCTGATGTCGGGCGGGGTGCAGATCGTCACATGCTCGCTGCCCGAGGCGCGCTCCCTGATCGAGGCGGGTCGGGTCAAGAGTCTGGCTATCATGGCGAAGGAACGCTCCAAGCTGTTCCCGGACGTGCCGACGCTGAAGGAGGCCACTGGCTCGGACTGGACCATCGGCGCTTGGCGCGGCATCGCCGGCCCCAAAGGCCTGCCGAAGGAGGCGGTCGACAAGCTCATCCCGGCGCTGAAGAAGGCTTATGAGAGCAAGGAATATCAGGACTTCCTGTCCAGCCGCGGCTTCGGCGGCCGCTGGGCGGACGGCGCCGCTTTCGCAGCCTTCATGGCGGAAAGCGATGCCGCCCTCGGCGCGGTCATGAAAGAGGTCGGCCTCGCCAAATAGAGGGGGCCGGCGCCATGAAGGTCAATGATCTGATCCTGGCGGCCCTGGTGATCCTGGGGGCGGTGGCGCTTGCCACCGTCTCCCTCACCCTGCCGCCCATCCCCGGCCAAGCCTATGGGGCCGACGTGTTTCCCATGTCCATCGCCGTCGGGCTTCTGCTGTGCGGGTGGATCCTCGCCGCGCGGTCCGTGAAAGGCGGCGCGGGACGCGCCCTCACTTTGACCTGGGCGCGCGAGCCCGGGGCGCCGACCCGCGTGCTGGGAACCCTGGTCCTGGTGGCGCTCTATATCTGGCTGTCGCCCCTGCTCGGCTTCGTGCTTGCCTCCGTCCTGATGCTGATGGGGATGTTCTTGCTGCTGCGCGTCCAAATGATCCTGGCGGTGCCGAGCGCTGTGATCTCCTCGCTCGCGCTTTATTATGTCTTTGCCTACGGCCTGCGCGTGCCGCTGCCGCGGGGCCTGATCGAGGGGTGGATCTGATGGGCACCTTCGAGGCCGCCGCCGCCATGGTGCTGCGGTGGGACGTGATGATCACGATTCTCGCCGCCTCCGCCTTCGGCATGGTAGTGGGCGCCATTCCCGGTCTCACCGCCACCATGGCCATCGCGCTACTGGTGCCCATCACCTTTTTCATGGACCCGATCCCGGCGGTGGGCGCCATGATCGCCTGCTCCGCCATGGCGATCTTCGCGGGCGATATCCCCTCCACGCTCCTGCGCATGCCCGGCACGCCGGCTTCCGCCGCCTATACGGACGAGTGCTACGCCATGACCCGCAAGGGGCAGGCGGAGACCGCGCTTGGCGCCAATGTCCTGTTCTCCGCCCTCGGCGGACTGTTCGGCACGGCGGTGCTCATCGTGAGCGCGCCGCTTCTGGCGGAAATCGCGCTGGGCTTTTCCTCGTTCGAATATTTCTGGCTCGCTCTGCTCGGCCTCGCCTGCGCCATCTTCATCGGCACGGGGTCCCCGCTCAAAGGGATGATCTCGCTGTTTCTCGGCCTGTTTGTTGCCTCCATCGGGCTCGACAATCCCGGCGGAATCCCGCGCTTCACCTTCGGAAACGCGGAGCTGATGAGCGGGATCGACTTCATCCCGGCCATGATCGGCCTGTTCGCGGTCTCCGAAGTGCTGCGGTCCATGGCGACCGGCGCCAAGGACTGGGAGGTGAAGCAGACCTCCATCGGCAATCCGCTGCGCGGCTGGGGAAAGATGTTCGTGACCTGGTGGCCGCAGCAGATCCGCGGCAACATCACCGGCACGGCCATCGGCATCCTGCCGGGCGCGGGCGCCGACATTGCCGCCTGGGTTGCCTATGCCATGAGCCGCAAATTCTCCAAGACGCCGGAAAAGTTCGGGACCGGCCATGTGGAAGGCATCATCGAGAGCACGTCCGCCAACAATGCCGCGCTGGCGGGCGCCTGGGTGCCGGCGCTTGTCTTCGGCATTCCTGGTGACAGCATCACCGCCATTGTGATCGGCGTTCTCTATCTCAAGGGCCTCAATCCCGGCCCCACTCTGTTTCTCAACAATCCCCAGACCATCTATGCGGTGTTCGGCATCTTCATCATCGCCAATCTTGCGATGATCCCGCTGGGGCTTCTGGCGCTCAAGGCCGGCACGGCGCTCCTGCGCGTGCCGCGCCGGGTGATGATGCCGGTCATCCTGTTGTTTTGCGTCGTCGGCGCCTATGCGGTGAACAATTCCCTCTATGGGGTCTTGCTGATGCTGGTATTCGGGGTGCTGGGCTTCATCATGGAGGAACATGACGTGCCCATCGCGCCCTGCGTGCTCGGCATCGTGCTCGGCAAGATGCTGGAGGAATCGTTCGTCACCTCCATGATCAAGGCGGACGGCAACCTGCTGGCCTTTTTCGAGCGCCCCATCGCGGCGGGGCTCGGGGCGCTGACGCTGGCGGTTTTGCTGATGCCGCTCTGGTCGGCGCTGGGCCGGCGCCGGGCTGCCGCTTGACGAAGGGCGTCCGCGTTTCGGAACCTCAGGGCGCGTCGCTGCATTTTCACGGGGTTGAGGCACGCTTTGCCTCGATTCGCCCATCGAATGCGCTTCGCGTCGCGCGGTCCCACCATCGGAAGGTCCATGCCCCCCACCATCCTGCTGGCCGATATCGGCGGAACCACCACCCGCATTGCCCGGGCCGGGCTCGACGGCACGGTGTTCGATGTGCGCGTCGAACCGAATGACGGCTATGCCAGTCTGGAGGAGATGTTCACCGCCTATCTCGCAAGCGTTTCGGGCGAGCGGCCCCGTGCCGGCGTGCTCGCCATCGCGGGTCCGGTGGATGGGGACGATGTCCGCCTCACCAACCGCGCCTGGAGCTTCCACCGCCCCACGCTGGCCGCCGCCCTCGGCCTCGACGCGCTGGCGGTCCTGAACGATTTCGCCGCCCTCGCCCACGGCGTGCGTGATCTCCAGCGGGCCGACCTCGTCCAGGTGGGCGCGGGACATGCCAAGGCCGGCGCGCCGATCCTGGTTTGCGGCCCCGGAACCGGCCTTGGGACGGCGACCCTCATTCCCGTTCCGGGAACCGATGCCTATGATGTCCTGCCCGGAGAGGGCGGCCATGTGCGGCTCGGGGCCGTCACGGCGGACGAGGCGCGCATCGTCGCCCATCTGGTGCGCGAGCTGGGCCCGGTCAGCGTCGAGCATGTCTTGTCTGGCCCTGGTTTGGTGCGGCTCCACCGAATTCTCTCCGGCGAAACCACGACCTCGCATGCCATCATCCAGGGCGCGCTCGGCGGGCATGCGCGGGAGCTGGAGAGCTGCCACGTTTTCCTGCGCCTGCTGGGACGGATTGCGGGGGATTATTGCCTTCTGGTGCGGGCGTTGGGCGGCGTGTTCATCGCGGGCGGGGTCGGGGCGGCGCTGGCGCCCCTGTTTCCGGGCTCACCCTTCCGCGCGGCCTTTGAGGAACATCCGCCCTTCAGCGAGCATCTCGCCACCATCCCGGTGCATGTGGTGGTGCATGCCACGCCGGGCCTTGTGGGCGCCGCGGCAGTGGGACGGGGGCTGCTGGAGCGGCTCTGATCCTCGCTTGCTTCCGCGCGCCGCGACCTCACGCCGGCCGACACGCACTTGACCCGGCTGGCGCGTGCCGCCAACTCTCCGGGAGCCGAGGGTTCGGCGGCGGAGAACGGAATGGTCCATTGGCTGCGTGCGCTTGCTGTGCTCCTCGCGGTCTGCGCCCCGGCGCAGGCGGGAGCGCCCGCGCCGCTCGCGCCCCCGCCGCTGGCCGGGGCGGACGTGCAGCCGGTGCCCTTCGCGGATCTCCCCGGATGGTCCGTCGATGATGCCGGTGCTGCCTTTTCGACTTTTCTCGCTTCCTGCCACGCCCTCTCCGTCCGTCCGAAAGAGCCTGGCCCCGCCTCAAACGCGGCCTTGGTGCCGGGATTGCGTTTTGCCTGTTCGGCCGCCGAGGCGGTAGCGCGGGCGGCAGCGCCCGCCGCCGTGTCCCAGCGGGTGGCGCGGCTTTATTTCGAAGCCAGTTTCCGCGCGTATCGCATCGTCCCCGCTGCGTCTCCCCCCGGATTCCTCACCGGCTATTACGAGCCCGAAGTGGAAGGATCGCGGGTCAGGACGGACCGCTTCACGGTTCCCATCTACGGTCGCCCCGCCGATCTGATCGCGTTGCGCCCGCCCTCGGACGGCAATC
>JASBUY010000066.1 GCA_030147645.1 Aquabacter sp.
CGGCCTCGCCGACATCGCCGCCGGCATGGGCGATGGGGATGTGCGCCTGACCGTGTGGCAGAACCTGATCCTCTCCGGCATCCCGGATGCCCATGTGGCGGCGGCGCGCGAGGTGATTGACGGCCTCGGCCTCACGAGCGCCCCCGACCCGCTCCAGGCCGGCCTGGTCGCCTGCACGGGGGCGGCGGGCTGCCGGTTCGGCAATGCGGACACCAAGGCGACCGCCCGGGCGATCCTCGCCCATTGCGGGCCGCGCCTTGCGCTGGACGGGCCGGTCAACATCCATGTCACCGGCTGCCACAACAGCTGCGCCCAGCATTATATCGGCGACATCGGCCTCATCGGCGCGCGCGTGCCGGTCAATGAGGACGGCGACACGGTGGACGGCTTCCACCTGATGGTGGGCGGCGGCTTCGGGACGGACGCGGCCATCGCACGGGACCTGTTCCAGAACGTGAAGGCCAAAGCCGTCCCGCCCTTGGTGGAGCGGCTCTTGGCGGCCTGGCAGGCCCATCGCGCGCCGGGCGAGGCGTTCGCCGCCTTCACCCGCCGCCTCCCGGCGGACCAGCTCAAAGCCCTGATCGACCAGCCCAATCTTGCAGCGGACGCGGCGGCATGACCCTCCAGAGCCCTCCCCCCATCGTCCCCTATCTGCCGGAAAGCGCGCCTTTTTCTGCTGAACAGCGCGCCTGGCTCAACGGCTTCTTCGCGGGCATCTTTTCCGGCACGCCGGGTGCCACCGCGCTTTCAGCGGAAGCCTCCGCCGCCCTGATGCCCGGCGGCGGCGCGGCCCAAGAGGATGACGGCGCCCCCTGGCACGATGCCTCCATGCCTCTGGCGGAGCGTATGGCGCTGGCCGAGGGTAAGCCGCTCGCCCGCCGGATGATGGCGGCCATGGCCCAGCAGGATTGCGGCCAGTGCGGCTATGTCTGCGAGTCCTATTCCAAGGCCCTCGCGGAGGGCACGGAAAAGGCCCTGAACCTGTGCGCGCCGGGCGGAAAGGAAACCCTGCGCATGCTGAAAACGCTGGCGGCCGAACTGGACGGCACGCCCGCCCCCGCCGCCGCCCCGGCCGCGCCGAAGCCCACCATGGAGGCGCCGCGCGGCACGCGGGACAACCCCGGCGAGGTGACCTTTCTCGGCCGCGCGCGGCTCAACAAGCCGGGCTCGGAGAAGGAAACCTGGCACATCGACTTCGACCTGGAAGGCTCGGGCATCGCCTATAAGGCCGGCGACAGTTTCGGCCTGTTCCCGCAGAACGATCCGGGCCTCGTGGCGGCGGTGATGGCCGCCCTCGATGCGCCCGCCGACTATCCGGTGGGCGACAAGACGCTCGAAGACGTGCTGACGCGCGAGGTTTGCCTGAAATCGGCACCGGACGCTCTCTTCACCCTGTTCTCCTATCTCACCGGCGGCGCCCGCAAGGCCACCGCCCGGGCGCTGGCGGCGGGCGAGGACCCGGATGGTGATGCGGCCACCCTCGATGTTCTCGCGGCGCTGGAAAAATTCGCCGGCGCGCGGCCCGACCCGGAAGCGGTGGTTGAATGCCTGGAGCCGCTCCAGCCCCGCCTCTATTCCATCTCGTCGAGCCCGCTCGCCACGCCCGGCCAGCTCTCGCTCACTGTGGATGCGGTGCGCTACGACCTCAAGGGACGCACCCGCCTGGGCGCCTGTTCCACCTTCCTCGGCAGCCGTGTGGATGTGGGCGCGCGGCTGAAAGCCTATATCCAGCCGGCCCATGGTTTCGGCCTGCCGGCCGATCCGGCGACGCCGGTCATCATGGTGGGGCCGGGCACCGGCATCGCGCCATTCCGCGCCTTCCTGCACGAGCGGATGGCGTCGAGGGCGCCGGGCCGCAACTGGTTGTTCTTCGGCCACCAGCGGCGCGACACCGATTTCTTCTACGAAGACGAACTCTCCGGCATGCAGGCGGCGGGCGTGCTCACGCGGCTCGACACCGCCTGGTCCCGCGACGGGGCGCGCAAGGTCTATGTGCAGGACCGAATCCGCGAAGCGGGAGCCGAGCTTTGGGGCTGGCTCCGCGAGGGCGCCCACTTTTACATTTGCGGCGATGCCAAGCGCATGGCGAAGGATGTGGAAGCCGCGCTCGTCGATGTGGCCGCGACCCACGGCGCGCTCGGTGCGGACAAGGCCACCGCCTTCCTGGCGGACCTGAAGGCGACGGGACGGTTTCAGGCCGACGTCTATTGAGGGGCATATGATGCGTCAGGCCAGCGCGCCTTTTGAAGCGACCGACCCTGCTCAGCGGGGCGGCGGATGGTCAGGCCTTGGGATGCGCTGTGCGTTGCCGGGCTTTGCTTCTGGTCGCGTTTTCCGCCTCGCCGTCCCCAGCCACGGCTTCCCCCTCCCCAGCCCTCCCCCGCAAGCGGGAGAGGGGGTGGCGGCGCGTGAGGCGGCGGGGTTGCACAGTGGACGGGTAGGCATTTCTGCTTTTGTCGGTCGACGGATGGCGAGGCCCCCGATCCGCTTTGGATGTAAAGCGCGCGTCCCCTCACCCGCACACCAAAACTCCCTCTCCCGCTTGCGCAGGAGGGTTGGGGAGGGGGAAAACGCGGCGGATGCTCAAGAGGGCGAAACCCTCGCAAGGATTGGGGAGGCGGCAGGCGTTCCGCACGCAACGCGCCTCACCGGCACCAACGACCGCATGACGGGCGCCGAAAAAATCAAGACGCACCGCCCCGCGCGACGCCTCAGGAGCCTGCCATGAACGCGCCGCTCGCCAGCACGCCGGCCGTGCGAACCACCTGTCCCTATTGCGGGGTCGGGTGCGGTGTGAAAGCGACACCCGATGCCGGGGGCGGGGCGCTCATCGCCGGGGACGAGACACATCCCGCCAATCTCGGCCGGCTCTGCTCCAAGGGAACGGCGCTCGGCGAGACCATCGGGCTGGACACCCGCCTGCTCCACCCTCTCATGCGCACCAGGTCGGGCGTGCTGGCGCGGACCTCCTGGGACAGCGCGCTCGACCGGGTGGCGGCGGGGCTGAAGGACACGCTGGAGCGGCACGGCCCGCAGGCCATCGCCTTCTATCTGTCCGGCCAGTTGCTCACCGAGGATTATTACGCTGCCAACAAGCTCGCCAAGGGCTTCCTCGGCACGGCGAACGTGGACACAAATTCGCGCCTCTGCATGGCCTCCTCGGTCGCCGGGCACAAGCGCGCCTTCGGCTCCGATACCGTGCCGGGCAGCTGTGAGGATCTGGAGCAGGCGGACCTCGTGATCCTGGTGGGCTCCAACACCGCCTGGTGCCACCCGGTTCTCTATCGCCGCATCCTCGCCGCGCGCGCCGCGCGGGGCACCAGGATCATCGTCATCGATCCCCGCCGCACCCAGACGGCGGACGATGTGGACCTGTTCCTGCCGCTCGCCCACGGCACCGACGCGGCCCTGTTCAGCGGGCTGCTGGTGCATCTGGCGCAGACGGGCGCGCTGGATGAGGCCTTCATCCGCGACCACACATCGGGCTTCGCCGAGACGCTCACCCAAGCCCGCACCCTTGCGCCCGATGCCGACGCCACCGCCCGCCTCACCGGGCTCGATGCGGCGGACGTCGCCCGCTTCTTCGCTTTGTTCCGCGACACGGAGCGCACCGTCACCTGCTATTCCCAAGGGGTGAACCAGTCGGCGCGGGGCAGCGACAAGGTCAATGCCATCCTGAACTGCCATCTCGCGACGGGGCGCATCGGGCGGCCGGGGCTCGGGCCGTTCTCGCTCACCGGCCAGCCCAATGCCATGGGCGGGCGCGAGGTGGGCGGGCTGGCCAACCAGCTTGCCGCCCATATGGGCTTCACCCCGCAGGAGGTGGACCGGGTGCGCCGCTTCTGGGACGCCCCGCGCATGGCGGAGCGCGAAGGGCTGAAAGCGGTGGACCTGTTCGCCGCCGTGGCGCGGGGGGAGATCAAGGCGCTCTGGGTCATGGGCACCAATCCGGCCGTGAGCCTGCCGCGCGCCGACCATGTGCGCGCCGCGCTGGGGCGGCTCGATCTGTTCGTGCTCTCGGAAAACGTGGTGGGCAACGACACGTTCGAAAGCCATCCCCATGTTGTGCTTCCCGCCGTCGCCTGGGGCGAGAAGGACGGCACCGTCACCAATTCGGAGCGGCGCATCTCGCGCCAGCGGCCTTTCCTCTCGCCGGCCGGCGCGGCCAAGCCCGATTGGTGGGCGCTGTCACAGGTGGCGAAACGCCTGGGCCATGGCGCCGCCTTCGCCTGGACCTCGCCCGCCGACATTTTCCGTGAGCATGCCGCCCTCTCCGGCTTCGAGAATGCCGGGACGCGCGACTTCGACATATCCGGCCTCGCGGGCCTCTCGGACGCCGCCTATGAGGCGCTGGACCCCGTCCAGTGGCCGGTTCCGGCGGGCGCCGGCACGGGCACCGCGCGCCTGTTCGCGAAGGGCGGCTTCTTTACCGGCGACCGGCGCGCCCGCTTCCTTGCCCCCACGGCCCTCCCCGTTCCCGCCTGCGATACGGCCTATCCCTTCGTGCTCAATACCGGCCGCATCCGCGACCAGTGGCACACCATGACCCGCACCGGCCTCTCGGCGCGGCTCTCAGCCCATCTGCCCGCGCCCTATGTGAGCCTTCACCCTGAGGACGCGGCCCGCGCCGGGCTGCGCAGCGGCGATCTCGCCCAGGTGCGCACCGCCCATGGCAGCGCGCTGCTGGAGGTCCATGAGGATGAAGGCCAGGCCCCCGGCACCCTGTTCGCGCCCATCCATTGGAGCGCGGCCAACAGTTCCTCCGGCCGCGTCGGCGCGCTGGTGCATGCGGTGACCGACCCCGTCTCCGGCCAGCCGGACGCGAAGGCGACGCCCGCCGCGCTCGCCGCCGTGGACGCGCCCTATCACGGCTTCCTGCTGGCGCGGACGAAGATCGATCCGCCGCCCGGTGCCTGGTGGGCGCGCCTGCCCATCGAGGGCGGCTTTGCCTGGCGCCTCGCCGGGGCCACGCCACCGGAGGCGTGGAAGGATTGGGCGCTCGGACACATGGGGCAAAGCGACCGGGCGGACCTGATCGACCATGCGCAGGGCCATTACCGCGCCGCCGCCTTCGATGCGGCAGGCCATCTCGCCTTCGCGCTCATCGTCGGCCCACGCGGGGAAACGCCCGCCTGGGATGCACTGAAGAGCCTGTTCGCGGCCGGTGCCGTGCCGGATGCGGACCGCCGGTTGATCCTGTCCGGCCGCCGCGCCGGGCTCGATGCGCAATTGGGGCCGTTGGTCTGCGCCTGCCATGGCGTCTCGCGCGGCGCCATCCTCGCCGCCGTCGCGGGCGGCTGCGCGAGCGCGGAGGCGGTGGGCGCGAAACTGAAGGCGGGCACCAATTGCGGCTCCTGCCTGCCGGAAATCCGGGCTTTGGTCAGCGCGGCGCGCGTGCCCGCCTGATCCCGCGCAAATGCGCCCGCCATTGTGCGCAAACGCGAGGGGACAGGGGCGGCCCCGCAGCCTAGAGTCCGGCAACAGAAAAACTGCCGGGAAACGCTAGCATGGGACCCTCCAGCCGCTTCACCGACCTTGTCGGCACCGCCCTCCCCCTCATCCAGGCGCCCATGATCGGCCCGAAGCCGGAGCTTGCCCGCGCCGCGAGCGCGGCGGGCGCGCTGGGTTCGCTCGGCTGCGCGTCCATGACGGCGGACCAGGTGCGCGCCGAAGCCGCCGCGATCCGCGCCGTGACGGACGGGCCGTTCAACCTCAATTTCTTCGCCCATAAACCCGCGCCCGAGGATGCCGCACGGGCGCAGGCGTGGCAGGCGCGGCTCGCGCCCTATTACGCGGACCTCGGTCTCGACCCGGCCGCGCCCATCGCGGTGACCAATCGCGCGCCCTTCGATGAGGCCATGTGCGCGGTTGTGGAAGAGGTGCGCCCCCGCGTGGTGAGCTTCCATTTCGGCCTGCCCGACCCCGCTCTGCTGCGGCGGGTGAAGGCGGCGGGAGCGGTGGTGCTCTCCTCCGCAACCACGGTCGCGGAAGCCGTCTGGCTGGAGGACAATGGCGCGGACGCCGTCATCGCCCAGGGCGCGGAAGCGGGCGGGCATCGCGGCATGTTCCTCACCGACGATCCGGCGCGGCAGGTGGGCACATTCGCTTTGGTGCCGCAGGTGGCGGATGCGGTGCGCGTGCCGGTGATCGCGGCCGGCGGCATCGCGGACGGGCGGGGCATTGCCGCCGCCTTTGCATTGGGGGCGGACGCGGTGCAGATCGGCACCGCCTTTTTGCTCACCGCCGAGGCGGGGCTCTCGCCGGTCTACAAGGCGGCGCTGAAGGGCGCGGCGAGCGACGCCACTGCGCTCACCAATGTCTTCACCGGGCGCCCCGCGCGCGGCATCCTCAACCGACTGATGCGCGAGGAAGGGCCGCTTTCGCTCCGCGCCCCCGCCTTCCCCACCGCCGCCCCGCCGCTCGGACCGCTGAAGGCGGCCGCCGAGGCGCGGGGCAGCGGAGATTTCACCGCGCTCTGGTCGGGGCAGGCGGGGCCGCTGGCCCGCGAGATGGCGACCGCCGACCTGATCGCAGCCTTGGTGGAGGAAACCCGCGCGGCGACGAAGCGCCTTACGGCCTAATCTCAGCCGCGTGACAGGCCTTGCTGGGCGAGGGCGTCGAGATAGGCGGCAAAGCGCGTCTCCTGCTCTGCGCCGAGCGCCCACAGATAGGTCCAGCTATAGATGCCGGTCTGGTGGCCGTCGTCGAAGATGATGCGCACCGCATAGGAGCCCACCGGCTCCACCTCGGCGATGCGCACCGCGCGCTTGCCGGGCACGGTCTGCTTCTCGTGCGGGGCATGGCCCTGCACCTCGGCGGAGGGGCTCTCCACCCGCAGATATTCCGCCGGCAGCGTATAGGCGGCGCCGTCCTCGAACGTCACTTTGAGCGCATGGCGCTCCTCGATCACCCGCAATTCGGTGGGCCAGGGATCGGGTGGGGGAGAGAGGGGAGAGGTCATGGCGCGGCTCCAGCTCGGGGGCTCGGTGCCGTGCGTTTGAACAGGCGGCCCCTACACATCCGCGTCCGGCATACGATATAACAGATCTAGATTGAAGGGCGGCGCCAGACCGCCCCATCCCATGGGAGCGTGAAGGTGCGTTCGTATCCGCGTGATCTTTCCGACCGCAGCGTGGTCGCCGCCGCCGAAAAGGGGCCGCTCGTGGACACGTTCGGCCGCGCGGTCACCTATCTGCGTGTCTCGGTGACGGACCGCTGCGATTTCCGCTGCGTCTATTGCATGTCCGAGCACATGACCTTCCTGCCCAAGCAGGACCTGCTCACGCTGGAAGAACTGGACCGCCTGTGCTCCGCCTTCGTGGCGCGCGGCGTGCGCAAGCTGCGACTCACCGGCGGCGAGCCTTTGGTGCGGCGGGACGTGATGACGCTGTTCCGCGCTCTCTCGCGCCATCTGGAAACCGGGCGGCTGGAGGAATTGACCCTCACCACCAACGGCTCCCAGCTCGCCCGCTACGCCGCCGACCTCGCCGCCTGCGGCGTGAAGCGCATCAATGTCTCGGTGGACACGCTGGATGCGGACAAATTCCGCGCCGTCACCCGCTGGGGCGATCTGAATAAGGTGATGGAGGGGATCGCGGCGGCGAAGGCGGCTGGCATCAAGGTGAAACTGAACGCGGTGGCGCTGCGCGACGTGAACGAAGGCGAGATCGCCTCCATCATGGACTGGTGCCATGGCGAGGGCCATGACCTCTCCCTCATCGAGGTGATGCCGCTGGGCGAAGTGGGCGCGGAGCGCGTCGACCAGTATCTTCCCCTCTCCGAGGTACGGGCGAAGCTCGAGGAGCGCTACACCCTCACCGACATCGCCTACCGCACCGGCGGCCCGGCCCGCTATGTGGAGGTCAAGGAGACCGGCGGGCGGCTCGGCTTCATCACGCCGCTGACGCATAATTTCTGCGAGGGGTGCAACCGGGTGCGCGTTACCTGCACGGGCACGCTCTATATGTGCCTCGGCCAGGAGGACGCGGCGGACCTGCGCAGCCCCTTGCGGGCCTCGACGGACGACACGCTGCTCCATGCGGCGATCGACAATGCCATCTTCCGCAAGCCCAAGGGCCACGATTTCGTCATCGACCGCACCACCCGCGCCCCTGCCGTCTCGCGCCATATGAGCATGACGGGCGGCTGAGGCCCCATTGCCTCGAACCGCCTGCGCCCGCAAAACTGTCCGGAATTCGACGGACGGAGGGACCATGGCGGACGCGCAGAGCATCAGTTTCGCGGATTTCGAGAAGGTGGACATCCGCGTCGGCACGATCCTGTCCGCCGAGCCTTTCCCCGAGGCGCGCAAACCCGCCTTCAAGCTCAGGATCGATTTCGGGCCCGAGATCGGCGTGAAGAAATCGTCGGCCCAGATCACCGTGCATTACACCGTGGAGACGCTGGTGGGCCGGCAAGTGGCGGCCGTGGTGAATTTCCCACCCCGCCAGATCGGCCCCTTCATGTCCGAGGTGCTGACGCTGGGATTTCCGGATGAAGACGGCGCCGTGGTGCTGATCGGCCCGAGCGTGAAGGTGCCGGACGGGGGGAAGCTGTTTTGAAGGAGCGGCCGCCTTTCATGAGGCCGGCACGACCTTCAATCGGGATGGCGCGGATGGGTGGTCTGGCTGGCGCCGGTGGTCGATTTGACAAGAGTTGCCGGCCTAATCTGGATCGGATACGACCCCAGACCGTCGACCGGCCTCACACCCTTTCGGGCTTTGGTGTGGAACGAC
>JASBUY010000072.1 GCA_030147645.1 Aquabacter sp.
CGCCCGCGGGCCATGTCCCAATCCCACATGCCGCAGCGCCCGCGATTGAGCGCCGTGTCGATGCGCATGCGCACCGTGTCGTAGATGTGGTCCGCCTCGCGCGCCCGGGTCGCCTGCCAGTGGAAGGAGAAGCCGAGGATCAGCAGCACCGCGCCGGTGGTGGTGAAGAGGGTGATGGTGAGGGTGGTGGATTCCGACCAGGAGCGCAGCGCCTGGCCGAGGGGCTGGATATAGACGATCTGTCCGAGCGGCGGCGTCAGGTTGCGCACGGTTGCGAGCGCGGGCTGGTCGTTGAGGGTGATTTCCAGCACCCCGGCGCGCTCGGCGAAGACCGTCAGCGGCTGGGAGGGGTCGAGGATGTCCGAAAGGGTCGCCGCGCCGCCGGCATGGGGCGAGGCGGCGATGATGCGGCCGGCGGGGTCGGTGATGTAGACCCGGCGTCCCGCTTGGGTTGCGCGCGGCGGCAGGGAATCGGTCAGCGCCGCCTGGACGCGGGAGAGGTTTCCGCCGAGCCGCTGCGACAGCCCTTCGGCCGTGGCGAGGGCGAGCAGCGAGAGATCGTCCTTGGCATTGTCCAGCACAGCCTGGCGCGCGCCATGGATCTGCACCATGGCGCCGATGCCGATGACCCCGAGAAAGGTGATGATGAGTGCGGGGACGATACGGCGCAGGAAGGGCTCGGCTTCGAGGAGCCGTTGGTAGGCAGGGCGTGCGACGGATCGCGCCAATCCACCTATGGCTTGACCGCGCACGCCAGCGCTCGCAGCGTTGGCGCGTGCCATCGCCGGTCTCCTCCGGTGTCCAGGCTGGCGAAGCGGCCCCGCTTATCCAGCTCAACGTCCTCGAAAATGACTTGGAGGGACGTGCCGCATCTCTCCGAATCAAAGTCGATGTGAATCGAATCGGGGCGTTGCTGTCTAGAGTCCAGGGGAGTCAAGACGCAAAAAAGAGAGGGCTTGGGGCGGCTCTCCGGCGCCGGACGCAGCACAAAGTGAGGCCTGGGAGTCGTTAACGCCGGATTGAGGGCTGTGAATAGCCTGTGGGCAAGTCAGGCGGGCGCAATTCGGACGGGCGCGAGGCGGACGGGCACCGTGCCCGTCCGCTCGGTGTGGTTCAGCCGAGGGCGCGGGCGGCGATATCGGCCACGTCGTCGGAGAGATCGGGCGCGTTCGCGACCCGCCGCAGAGCGGCTTCGGCGAGCTGCGCACGGCCGGGCTCCAGCTGGCGCCAGGTCTTGAAGGCGGAGAGCAGGCGAGAGGCCAACTGCGCGTTCTTGCCGTCGAGGCTCAGCACCATGTCCACCAGGAAGTCGTAGCCGGCGCCGTCGGGTCGGTTGAACTGGGTGGGATTGCCGTTCGCGAAGGCGCCCACCAAAGCGCGTACGCGGTTGGGATTGCCCATGGCGAAGACCGGGATGAGGGTCAGCGCGCGGATCCGGTCGAGCGTCGCGGGTTCGGGAATTTGCGCCTGAAGGCTCAGCCACTTGTCGATGACGAGCGGGTCATTCTCGTAGCGCTTATGGAAGGTGTCGAGCGCCTCCGTCCGGTGCGGCGTGTCGTGCTGGGCGAGCACGGCGAGGGCCGCGAAGCGGTCGGTCATATTGTCCGCGTCGCGGAACTGGGCCTCCGCCCGCGCGAGGGCCTCCTCGCTCCCCGTGACGGTCAGATAGTCGAGCGCCAGATTGCGCAAGGCGCGCCGCCCGGCAGAGGCGGCGTCCGGCGAATAGCGCCCGTGCGAGGCGTAGCGCGCGTAAATCTCCGCGAGGCGCGGCGCCAGCGCGGCGCTGACCGCGCGGCGCAGCGCACGGCGAGCGGTAAACACCGCGTCGGGGTCAACGTCGCGCGCAAGTTCCCGGGCGATTTCGGTTTCCCCAGGCAACGCAAGGGCTTGCGCCTTGAAGGCCGGATCGAGATCCTCCGCCTCCAGGATGCGGGTCGCGGCATCCAGCAGGGCATCGGGGGCGGGCAGGGTGCCTTCGGTGGCGCCGCGCTTCAGCAGGCCCGAGGCGAGCGCCTGGATGGCGTCGAAGCGATTGAAGGGATCGCTGTCGCGGGCCGCGAGGAAGACGAGGTCCGACGCCGACAGATTGCTGGTGAGATTGACCGGCGCCGAAAAGCCCCGGTTCAGCGAGGGCACGGGACGGTCGGGAAGGCCCGTGAAGACGAAGCTCTCGTTCGCGCCTGTGATCTCCAGCACGCCACGCTCCAGCCGTCGGCCGTCCGCGAGCGTCAAGGGCAGGTCCGTGCCGTCCTGCGCCACGAGTCCGAGGGCGAGGGGAATGACCACGGGCGCCTTCACCGGCTGGCCGGGGGTCGGCGGGGTGGATTGGGCGATGTCGATGCGCAGCGTTGCGGCCTCGGGATCGTGGGTGCAGGTCACGTCCAGGCGGGGCGTGCCCGACTGGTGATACCAGCGCGCGAACTGCGACAGGTCGCGCCCGCTGGCCTGCGCAAAGCAGGCCAGAAAATCTTCCACTGTGGCGGCATCGCCGTCATGGCGCGTGAAGAACAGATCCATTCCGGACCTGAAATCCTGTGCGCCCAGCAGCGTCTTCAGCATGCGGACCACTTCGGCGCCCTTTTCATAGACGGTCGCCGTGTAGAAATTGTTGATCTCGCGATAGGTGTCGGGCCGCACCGGATGGGCGAGGGGGCCGGCATCCTCGGTGAATTGCTGGGCCTTGAGCAGCCGCACGTCGGCGATGCGCTTGACCGGCCGCGAGCGCTGGTCGGAGGAGAATTCCTGGTCGCGGAAAACCGTGAGCCCTTCCTTCAGGCACAACTGAAACCAGTCGCGGCAGGTGATGCGGTTGCCGGTCCAGTTGTGAAAATATTCGTGCGCGATGATCGCTGCGATATTCGCATAATCGGCGTCGGTCGCGGTCTCGGGCGTCGCGAGGATGTATTTGTCGTTGAAGACGTTGAGGCCCTTATTCTCCATCGCGCCCATGTTGAAGTCGGAGACGGCGACGATGTTGAAGACGTCGAGGTCATACTCGCGGCCGAACACCGCCTCGTCCCAGCGCATGGAGCGCTTCAGCGCGTCCATGGCATAGCCGGCGCGGTCCTGCTTGCCCGGCTCCACATAGATGCCGAGATCCACCGGCCGCCCCGAGGCGGTGAGGAAATGCCCCGGCACCTTGGACAGGCGGCCGCCCACCAAGGCGAACAGATAGCTCGGCTTCGGCCAGGGGTCGTGCCAGATGGCATAATGGCGGCTCGTGCCCTCGATCGGCCCATTGCGCACGAGATTTCCGTTGCCAAGCAGAACCGGCGCGTCCTCGCGCTCTGCTTCAATGCGGGTGGTATAGACGGCGAGAATGTCGGTGCGGTCGGGAAAGTAGGTGATGCGGCGGAAGCCCTCCGGCTCGCACTGGGTGCAATAGACGCCGTTGGTGCAGTAAAGGCCCATCAATTGGGTATTGGCGGTGGGGTCGAGCAGCGTCTCCACTTCCAGCACGAACGCGTCGGCGGGCGGCTTCGCAATGACGAGCCGGTCCGGCGTCGCCTCATAGGCCCCGCCCGCGGCCGGCTGGCCGGCGAGGGAGAGGCGGACAAGCTTCAGCCCGTCGCCGTCGAGCACCACCGGCGCCCCGGCGCGGCCGGCCGGGTTGCGGCGCAGCGCAAGGCGCGCCACCGCCCGCGTCGCCGTCGGATGCAGGGCGATATCCAGATCCACCGTATCCACCAGCCAATCCGGCGGGCGATAATCCGCCAGACGGACGGGGGAAGGATCGGCGTTTTTCATCTTCGTCACTCCGCTGCGGCCACACCGGGCGTGGCCGGGGGCGCAATCTTCCGAAACAGCAGGCCATCATGCGGCGCCCGCCATCCGAGCGGGGACATTAAGCGCCGGCAGGAGCGGAGAAAAGGCCGGTATGATGGCCCGGTGCGCCCGCGCGCAAATGGTGCATTGCACACTTGATATTTGCGGTGCATCATTACCCGCAGTCCAGGCAATTTCCTGGTCTTTTTTGTGGTGCGGGCCGCCAGTGTCGCGTTTGAGGCGGCCATCCTGATTTGGTGTGTATCTGTCACATCGCCGCAAGGTTGTGCGGCCTTGGAGGGTCCCCATGCACGGATCGCTTCCATCCCTCACCCAAGGTGCGTCCGCCGGGGACACGCCGGAACAAGTCATCGCTCTCTCAGACCATGCCCGCGTCATCGCCGCCGGCAAGGCGCGGGCGATCCAGGCCATCACCGGCCAAACCCGCATGCTTGCTCTGAACGCCACCATTGAGGCGGCGCGGGCCGGCGCGTCCGGCAAGGGCTTTGCCGTCGTGGCGGAGGAGGTGAAGGCGGTGAGCGCGGAAATCGGCAAGCTCGCCTCCGAGATGGAAAGCGAACTGACTTCGGCGCTGGATGAATTGCGCTCTGTGGGCCGGCGCATGGCGGCGGACATGCGGGGTCAGAGGCTGGTGGACCTGTGCCTCAACGCCATCGAGATCATCGACCGCAATCTTTATGAGCGCACCTGCGACGTGCGCTGGTGGGCGACCGACGCGGCCGTGGTCGCGGCGGCGGGGGACCAATCCACCGAGGTCCTGATGGAGGCGGAACGCCGGCTCGGCGTCATTCTCTCGGCCTATACCGTCTATCTGGACCTGTGGATCTGTACGCCGGATGGGCGCGTCGTGGCCCATGGCCGGCCCGACCGCTATCCCGGCGTGCGCGGCACCGATGTCTCGCGGGAGAAATGGTTCCGGGAGGCCATGGGCTCGGCGTCGGGCGATGACTATGCCGTCGCAGATGTGGACCAGTGCCGGCCGCTGAACAATGCGCCCGTCGCAACCTATGCTGCTGCCGTGCGCGAGAATGGCGAGACGTTTGGCGCGCCCATCGGCGTGCTGGGGATTCATTTCGACTGGGAGCCCCAGGCGCGTGCGGTGGTGGACGGGGTGCGCCTCTCTCCCGAGGAAGCGGCGCGCTCCCGCGTGCTGCTGGTGGATGCGCGCGGCCGCATCCTGTCTGCCTCGGACCGGCGCGGGGAATTGACGGAAAACATCACGCTCGCGCTCGAAGGCCGGCGCCACGGCGTCGTGCTTGACCAGAATGGGCGCACCACCGCCTTTCATCTGACCCCGGGCTATGAAACCTATCGCGGCCTGGAATGGGCGGGTGTCATCATTCAGGAGCCGGCGGAGGGCGAGCGCGAGGGTGGCGGCGGCGCGGCGGCGCGCAAGCGCCGCTGAGACGACCTCATCGTTGGAGCTGCCGGTTCGGGTGAACGCACCGGCGCCTCACGGCCTGCGACGAGCGGGGCCAAATCTGACCTTCATCAAGGTCGGCCCATCGAGGTGCGCTTAGCATCGCGCCATGACACGCCATGTCTCTCCCTCCGCCGCCTTGCTGGACCATGCCCGCCGCATGGTGCCGCGCTACACCTCTTATCCCACCGCGCCGCATTTCTCGGCCGAGGTGACGCACGAGACCTATGGCGGCTGGCTGGACCGTCTGAGCGGAAGCACGGCGCCCGTCTCGCTCTATCTGCATGTGCCTTTCTGCCGGTCCATCTGTTCCTATTGCGGCTGCACCACCAAGGCGGTGCGCCGGGAGGAGCCGGTGCGCGCTTATGCGGCCGACCTCCGCCGCGAGATTGATCTCGTGGCGGCGCGGCTCGGCCCGGCGGCGGTCTCGCACCTGCATTGGGGCGGCGGCACGCCCAATGCCCTTCCGGCGGACTGCCTGGACGCGCTGATGGGCGACCTGCACCGGCGCTTCCGCATCGCCGCCGATGCCGAGCACGCCATCGAACTCGATCCGCGCCACCTGACGGCGGACGGCGCGCGCCATCTCGCCTCCATCGGCATCACGCGGGCGAGCCTCGGCGTGCAGACGCTGGACGATGCGGTTCAGGCGGCCATCGGCCGGGTCCAGCCTCTGGAGGTGGTGGCCGGCGGATTTGCGGCCCTGCGCGCGGCGGGCATCGCGGCCATCAATGCCGACCTCATGTATGGCCTGCCGCGCCAGACCCTGCACAGCATCGAGGCAACCGTCGCCGAGGTGGTGCGCCTCGCGCCGAACCGCATCTCGCTGTTCGGCTATGCCCATGTGCCCTGGATGAAGTCCCACCAGAAATTGGTGTCCGAAGCCGAATTGCCGGGCGCGCCCGAGCGCATCCGTCAGGCGGCGCTGGCGCGCGACATGCTGGTCGCGGGCGGATATCTGGAAATCGGCATCGACCATTTCGCTTTGCCGGACGATTCCATGGCCCGCGCGCGCCAGGCCCGCGACCTGCACCGCAATTTCCAGGGCTACACCACGGATGGCGCCGATGCCCTGATCGGCCTCGGTGCGTCCTCCATCAGCCGCACGCCGTTCGGCTATGCCCAGAACGCTCCGGATGCCGCGGGATGGCGGCGGGCGATCGAAGCGGGCCATCTCGCCACCGCCAAGGGCCGGGCGTTCGCGGGAGAGGATCGGATGCGCGCGGACGTAATCGCGCAGATCCTCTGCTATTTCGACGTGGACCTTTCAAAGACCGCTGAGCGGTACGGCTTCTCCGTAGATGTGCTCCTGCCGGGCCTCGCCGACCTCAGCCCCTTCCTGGATGCCGGATGGGTCACGTTCGACGGGCGGTGCCTCGCTCTTGTGACCCATGCTCAGGATGTGGCGCGCGTCGTCGCCTCGGCTTTCGATGCCTATCTGGGGCAGGGCGGGCGGCACTCGGTGGCGGTCTGACAAAAAAGGGGCGCGGATGCCGCGCCCCTTCTTGCTCTTCAATGGTGCCGGGCTCAGCCGAGGGCGGCCTCGATCTCTTCCTTCAGTTCGCCGACCGTGATGTCGATCATCTTGCGGGCGAAGTCGTCGATGGGCAGACCCTTCACACGTTCATAGACGCCGTTGGCGCAGGTGCAGGGCACGCCGGCGATGATGCCTTCCGGAATGCCGTAATCGCCGTCCGAGCGCACGCCCATGGAAACCCAGCCGCCATTGGTGCCCTGGATCCAGTCGTGCATGTGGTCGATGGCCGCATTGGCCGCCGAGGCCGCCGAGGAGGCGCCACGCGCTTCGATGATGGCGGTGCCGCGCTTGGCAACCGTCGGGATGAAGGTCTCGCGGTACCAGGTCTCGTCGTTGATGATGCTCGGCATGGCCTTGCCGCCGGAGGTGGCAAAGCGCCAGTCGGCGAACATGGTGGGGGAGTGGTTGCCCCACACGGCCATCTTCTCGATGCTGGCCACGTCCACGCCGGCCTTGGCGGCAAGCTGCGAGAGGGCGCGGTTGTGGTCGAGCCGCAGCATCGCGGTGATGTTCTCGGTTGGGAAGTCCGGCGCGAAGTGCGAGAGGATCGCGGCATTGGTGTTGGCGGGGTTGCCCACCACCAGGACCTTCGCGTCGCGCTTGGCGGCTTCGTTCAGGGCGCGACCCTGCACCTTGAAGATTTCCGCATTGGCGGAGAGCAGGTCGCGGCGTTCCATGCCCTTCGAGCGCGGGCGGGCGCCCACGAAGATCGCCGCGTCCACGTCGCGCAGGGCGACAGCCGGATCGTCCGTGATGACCGTGCCGGCCAGCAGCGGGAACGCGCAATCCTCAAGCTCCATCACCACGCCACCCACGGCCGCCTGGGCCTGGGGCAGGTCGAGCAGCTGGAGGATGACGGGCTGGTCAGCGCCGAAGATGTCGCCATGGGCGATGCGGAACAGAAGGGAATAGGAAATCTGGCCGGCCGCACCGGTGATGGCGATGCGCTTGGCAGGACGGGTCATGTAAAAGCTCCAAGGCCAGGACTGGCGCGGGACGCGCCCGATCCCGGCTTATAGGACGGCTTGCGCCTGCTTTCACCCGGCTGGACAAGAAAAATCCTGTCCTTCGTGCCGCAGCTGAGCTTCAGCGTCCCGCGAGCCGCGCTTCCAGGGTCTCGTAGAGCGGATTATCGGCCGCGAACACGTATTCGATCGGCCCGACCGTAACCATGCTGGCGCCATGGTTACGCAGGAACACCGCCAGCGCATGCAGCGTATCCGGCGGGCAGTGGAGCGTCAGCATGCCGGAGGAGGTGGGGCCGCCGAACGGGGCGACGCAGCGGAATTCCTGCACGGCCCGCTCCACCAGGCTCGCATCGGCCCGCGTGAAGCGGGTGCGCACCTCTCGCATGGTGCGGGCGCGCCGCTCGGCCGCCATGCGGTCGAACATGGCGCGGGCGGCGGTGCGCGCGCCGATGGTCCAGGGCGCGGTCAGCGAGGCGACGAGGTTCGCCTCGGACTTCAGGATGATGCCGTCATCCACCACCTTGAGCGCATTGGCCGCAAGCGTGGAGCCGGTGGACGTGATGTCCACGATCAGCTCCGCCGTGCCGGCGGCGGGCGTGCCTTCGGTGGCGCCCGCGCTCTCCACGATGCGGTAATCCACGATCCCGTGGCGCGCGAAGAAGGCGCGGGTCAGGTTCACATATTTGGTGGCGACGCGGATGCGCCGCCCGGTGCGGCTGTGGATGTGCCCCGCCACATCGTCCAGATCGTCCATGGTGCGGACATCAATCCAGGCCTGGGGCACCGCGACCACCACATTGGCATGGCCGAAGCCGAGCTTCTCCAGCAGCGCCACGCGGCTGTCGGCGTGGGGAATGTTCTCCCGCACCAGATCCTCGCCCGTGACCCCCACATGGGCCGCGCCGGAGGCCAGCGCCCCGGCGATCTCGGAGGCCGAGAGATAGGCGACTTCCACGCCCTCCACCCCGTTCAATGCGCCGCGATAGTCGCGCGCACCGCGCCCCTGCACCAAAGTCATGCCGGCGCGGGCGAAGAAGGCGTTCACGTTTTCCTGGAGCCGGCCCTTGGAGGGGACGGCGAGGATCAGGGTCTCGCTCATCACGCGCCCTCCACCACGGCGAGGCGTTCCAGCCAGGCCGCAAGGCCCACGGCCGGGACGGGCTGGGGCGCACCGAGGCGGGGCAGCAGCGGATCATAGCGTCCGCCTGCCACGAGAGGCCCGTTCACGCGGCCCTCGGGATCATGAAGCTCGAACACCATGCCGCTGTAATAATCCAAGGGGCGCCCAAAGGCGGTGGAGAAGGCGACGTCGGCCAAGCTGATGCCCCGCGTGGTGAGGAAGCCGGTGCGCCGGTCGAACGTGTCCAAGGCGGCGTCGATGGCGATGCCGGCCTCCTTCGTCAGCGCGCGGATGCGGGCGCTGGCCGTGTCCGGATCTCCGGAAATGGCGAGATAGCGCGAGAGGAACAGGCTGGTCTCGGCCGGCAGGCTGTTGCCGGCATCGAGCGCCGATTGTTCCAGGAAGCGCTCGGCGATCTCGGACACCGTGCGACCGCCCACCGTCGTGATACCGGCGATGGACAGCAGGTCGGTGATGAGGGCGCGCGCGCCGTCCGGGTCGGAGCCCGCCAGCGCGTTCAGAACGCCCGCATGGGAGGCGCCATTGGCGGCCCGCTCCACCGAGATGCGGTGCAGGTCCGCGTCCAACTGGCCCTGGCCGAAATCCTTCAGCAGCCGCCGCCGCCAGGCAGGCGCGAGCGGGAGCGCATTCAAGAGCGCGCCGAACAGCCCCACATCGCCGAGGCGGATCTGCGGGGCGGGAAGATTGTAGATGGCGCAGGTCTCCAGGCCGAGGGCGAGGATTTCCGCGTCGGCCGCTTCGGTATCGGCGCGGCCGAAGGATTCCACGCCCGCCTGCCGGAACTCGCCGCTGCCCTCGCCCCGGAACCGGAACACCGGGCCGAGATAGCTCACCGCCGCCGGCAGCGGCAGGCGCTGCGCCAGCACCTCGCGGGCGACGGGAATGGTGAGGTCGGGCCGCAGGCACAGTTCCGCGCCATCGGCGTCCGTCGTCAGATAGAGGCGGCGGCGGATGGATTCGCCGGACACATCGAGAAACACGTCCGCCGGCTGGAGGACGGGGGGATCGACCCGCACGAAGCCGGCATCCGCGAAGCGGGCCAGGAGGGCTTCGTCCAGGGCGCGCGTGTCGCGCCGGGGGAGGTGGCTCAGCGCCGCGGGAGGCATGGACGGTCCAACATTCCGAGTGGGTTCGGGCGGTTTCTAGAGCGCCGCCGCGCGGGAGGGAAGCCTCCCGCCGCCTTTTGGCGCTCTTCGTGGTCGGCGGATCGGCGCGGCATGGGTGCGACGCGGGCGGCGGATCGGGTATGGTGCGCCAGATTCGCACCGCGCCTGCCGAAGGAAGGACCGCCCCATGGCCGAGCCCGCAAAACCCGCCAAGGATGCCGCCCGCCCCGCTGCGCCGGACGTCGCCGGCCTGTCCTTCGAGGTCGCCCTGGCGGAATTGGAGACCATTGTGGGGCGCCTGGAAGCCGGCAATGTGCCGCTTGAGGAATCCATCGCCATCTATGAGCGCGGCGAAGCCCTGCGCGCGCGGTGCGACGCGCTGCTCAAAGAAGCGGAAGCGCGGGTGGAATTGATCACGCGCGATGCGGACGGCCGCCCGGTGGGCACGACCCCGCTCGACCCGGCCGGCTGAGCGCGCCTTACATCTTGTCCACGGCGAGGTGGGGCTGCGCGCCGCGCAATTCCATCTCGGGCACCTTGGCGGTGGCGGCCTCCAGGAGCGGGAGGATGTCGTCCACATGCTCCGCCACCAGGATCTCCACCGGGTTGCCGCCGCCGATGAAGGCGGTGGCGCGCATATGGTCCAGCAGCGCCAGAAGCGGGTCCCAGAAGCCGGCGATATTGGCGATCAGGATGGGCTTCTTGTGCTGGCCGAGTTGCGCCCAGGTCAGCTGCTCGACCAATTCCTCCAGCGTGCCGACCCCGCCGGGCAGGGCGACGAACGCGTCCGCATGGTCGAACATGAGCCGTTTGCGCTCGTGCATATCCTCGGTGATGATCATTTCCGCCTGATGGGCGAAGGCGCGTTCACGCGAGATCAGAAAGCGCGGAATGATGCCGGTGACGGCGCCACCATTGGTCGCCACCGCGCTCGCCACTTCCCCCATCAAGCCGACACCGCCCCCGCCATAGACAAGGCGGATGCCCTGGCGCGCCAGCAGCGTGCCGAAGCGCCGCGCATCCTCGGCGAACATGGGGTCCGCGCCTTTGGAGGCGCCGCAATACACGCAGATACTCTCAATCGAAGCCATGGCACCCAGTGTACCAGTTTTGTGCGGTGCGTCACGCGGGCGGTGACGCTGTCGACGCAGCTTGCAGAGGCTTGTCGACGGAAGAATGACCGGGAGCAGCATTGATTGTGACACGTTCATCGTCTATCGCCGATGAACGATGGACGACCCTTTCCTCACAGATCTGTCCGAGCGCCTGAAGGCGCTCGCCCATCCCGTGCGGCTGCGGGTGCTGACCACGCTTGCGACCGCCAAGGGCTGCCAGTGCGGCCAGATTGTCGCCGGACTGCCCCTGGCACAATCCACCGTGTCGCAACATATAAAGATCCTGGTCGAAGCGGGTCTGGTCTGCGGTGAAACGGACAAGGCCCGCACCTGCTATTGCCTCGACGCTTCCGCGCTGGACGCGTTGCGTCGGGACCTCCACCACCTGTTTTCCCTGCTGCGCCCCTTAGACGGCGGGGCAGGCGCGCCGCACGACGCGGCGAGCGCACCGAGTGAGCCTCAAGATATCCATGGCTGATTTGTCCAAGCCGGGCGCCTCCCGGCGATCCTTCAAGGCCGTTTCCGCAGCAGGCGGCGCACTGTTCGCCACCGTGCGCGCCCTCTGGCCCTATCTCTGGCCCTCGGAGCGGGTGGACCTGCGCATCCGCGTCATCGCGACGCTGGCGCTCA